>CAJWAH010000179.1 GCA_913020095.1 uncultured Synechococcus sp. | reverse complement strand
AGAGGGCAGCCAGGCTCAGTCCAAGCGGCACAGCAGCGCCGAGCATCCAGGGGAGCCTCGGCCCCCATCGTGTTTTGGTGTGGTCGCTGAGCCAGCCAATGAGGGGGTCATTGATGGCATCCCAGACTTTGATCACCATCAACAGCGAGCCAGCGATGAACGCCGGCAGCCCCGCGGCACAGGTGAAGAAAGCAAAGAGGTAGAAGCCCAGCGTTGTGGCCGCCAGGCCGGTGCCGGCATCGCCGAGGCCGTAGCCAATCATTAGGCGCCGCCGGGAGCCAGCCAGGGGGGCAGCAGAGGCGGTCACAAGAGAAAGCTGGGCAAGTCGACCGCCATAATGCAAAACAGCTCAGCCCAAGCGCCAGCCCTTTATGGGTTGATACGTTTGTACTGCTGCGGGCGTAGTTTAGTGGTAAAACCTCAGCCTTCCAAGCTGATGATGCGGGTTCGATTCCCGCCGCCCGCTTCCTCCTCTTAGAGCTTTAGCTCAATGTCGCTGGACACCAGCAGCATCAAGCTGCGGCTCTCCAGGGGCGCCGATGGTGGTCGCCAGCCCGGGGGCTGCGCCGGCAGGTCTTCATCGGCGGGCAGTCCGGTGTCGATCACCCGCTGCCAACCGCTCGGCGTTGGCGGCAGATCGAAATGCATGGCCTTGTAGTAAGCGTTCATGCCGCACCACAGCCGTGGGCCCTGCGTAGGGCTATGGATGCTCCAGGCCAAGCAGTGGGACCAGCTCGCCCAATCGGGTTTGCCAATCTCCACCCCATGCCATTGATGGCTGAGCTCGCTGGGCCTTTCGGGGTCGAGCCAAGGCAGCAGCTGCTGGCGCAAGCGCAACAGCCGTTGCACAAACAACTTCAGCGCTAGGCCGTCGTCGTCTGGCTGCCAATGCATCCAGCCCAGGGGGTTGTTTTGGCACCAGCAGTTGTTGTTGCCCCCCTGGCTGCGGTGCACCTCATCGCCCATCAGCAACATCGGCGTTCCAGCTGAGAGCAGCAGGGTGCAGAGCATGTTGCGCATCTGCCGTTGCCTCAAGGTGTTGATGGCCGGGTCGGTGCTGGGGCCTTCAACGCCGTGGTTCCAGCTGTTGTTGTGAGAATCGCCGTCGCGGTTGTCTTCGCCATTGGCGAGGTTGTGTTTGCCGTTGTAGCTGACCAGATCGTTGAGGGTGAAGCCGTCATGGGCGGTAACGAAGTGAATGCTCTTGCCGGCTGCGGCCGGCTCGCCGCCATAGAGATCCGGGCTAGCGATCAGCCGTTGGGCCATGGCCCAGGAGGTGTTGTCATCGCCTTTCCAAAACCGCCGTAGGTCATCGCGGAAGCGCCCGTTCCAGGTGCCAACCCGCTGGGCAGGAAAGTCGGCCAGCCGGTAAAGGCCGCCGCAATCCCAGGGCTCCCCCACCAGCTTGATGTCGGCCAGTTCTGGATCGCTTTCCATCGCCTCAAACAGGGGCGGCTGATCCAGTGGTGTGAGGCCAGCTCCGCGGGTGAGGGCAGCCCCCAGGTCAAAGCGGAAGCCATCGATGCCCAGCTCCAGGGCCCAGCAGCGCATCGATTCGATGATCAGCTGCACGGCCACAGGATGGTTGGCGGCAATGCTGTTGCCGCAGCCGGAGACGTCTTGATAGATGCCGTCGGCGTTTTGGTGGTAGTAGAGGCGATCGGCAAAGCCCCGCCAGCTGAGGCAGGGCCCCTGGCTACTGCCCTCGGTGGTGTGGTTGTACACCACATCAACGAACACCTCGAGGCCCAGGTCGTGGCAGGCGGCAACGAGCTGACGCAGCTGCTGCCGGCCGGCGAGTGGCTCATCCCCGCAGACGTAGCCGTGGTGCGGTGCAAACCAACTCAGGGGGCTATAGCCCCAATAGTTTTGGCGGCCATCGGGGGCATCAGCGGGATCAAAGGCCATCGATGGCAACAGCTCAATGGCGGTGATCCCCAAGCTCTGCAGATAGGGCAGTGCATCGATCAGCCCTAAGAAGGTGCCCCGGTGCTCAGTGCTGGCGGGGCTGCTCAGGTCGCGGCTAAAGCCGCCGGGATGCAGCTCATAGATCACCGTTTCACGCCAATCGCGCCGCGGGCGCGGGTGGCTGTTGAAATCAAAGTGATCGCGCTCACTCACCACCGCCTTGAGGCAATGGGCGCTGTTGTCGTGATCGCCGGTGGCGAGGCCCCGCTGGTAGACATCCCAGCCGCTGATGGCGCGGGCGCAGGGATCCAGCAGCACTTTGGTGGGGTGGAAGCCGCGCCCGGCTGAGCTCACCGGGCCGTGCACCCGGTAGCCGTAGCAGCAGCCAATGCCAACCCCCTGCACCTCAACGTGCCAGTAATCACCGCTGCGGTGCTTGGCGTTGAGCTCAATGATTTGATCCGGTTCGCTGGCACTGCCGCTGGCAAACAGCAGCAGCTCCACCTTGGTGGCCTCAGGCGCTGCCACCGAAAAGTTCACGCCACCGTCTACCGAGGAGCTGCCCAGGGGCCATGGCTTGCCGATGCTCACCGCCATGGCTGGGCTGTTCCTCTGCGCGTGCCTATTCAGAGGATGGCGTGAAATGGATGGGATGGGTATCGCAGCGCTGGGTTCTGGTCTGTGGGCATTTCCCCCCAGTCGCGATAGCGACGGCGGCACGTCGTGGCTGTTGCACAGCCAAAGCGGCGCGTCGGTGCTCGTGGATGTGCCGCTGCTCAGTGATGAGCATTTGAGCTGGCTGCAGCAACAACCCCCTGGCTGGATCGTGCTCACCCATCGCCAAGGCCATGGCCGCTGCCGGCGTTTGCAGGAACAGCTGGGTTGGCCGGTGCTGGTGCAAGAGCAGGAGGCCTACCTTCTGCCCACGCTGCAGCAGCGCCACAGCTTTGGCGAGCAGCGGGAGCTTGAGCCGGGCTTGCAGCTGCTCTGGACGCCGGGGCCAACCCCCGGATCGTGTTGTTTGCATTGGGCCCAAGGGGGCCGGGATGTGTTGTTCTGCGGACGTTTGCTCTGGCCGCGTGGCCTTGAGGATGTCGAAATGCGAATTGGCGACAGCACCTTTCATGCCAGCCGCCAGCAGCGCAGTGTGGGGCGGCTGAGAGGCTGGCTGGGGGCGGGTCAACCTGCCCAGATCGCCTGCGCCGCAGGGCTTGGCGTGTTGCGCGGCGCCAAGCTTGTTGAGCGCGGAAATGTCGCCATCGATACCTTGATGGCTCGCAATTGACCGTTGAACCGCTCAAACCCATTGCAAAAGCTGGGTTCATTAGTTGCGCTCTCAGAACGTGGTCCATACCATTGGCGCGTTCCTACCCCTCGCAGCGGGCTGCCCCCTCCGATGAACAAAGCTGATCTGGTCAACCTTGTTGCAGCTCGTACCGAGCTGACCAAAACCGACGTCTCTCAGGTGGTTGACGCTGCCATCGAAACCATCATCGATTCCGTCGTTGAAGGCAAAAAAGTTTCCATCCTTGGTTTCGGCT
>CAJWAH010000178.1 GCA_913020095.1 uncultured Synechococcus sp. | reverse complement strand
GCCACCGATTCCTGCACCAAGGCCTGACAGGCCAAACGCCACGACTCCGGGCGACGCCGCAACTTCTGCTGCTCCACCGGCGTGAGCGGCGTTAACGCACCCTCTTGGCGCTCAGCCACCACTTCGACGAAGCAGGTGATGCATTGGCCGCAGCCGCCGCAGTTGCCCAGCCGACCCTTCAAGCCATAGAGCTCAACACCCTCTTGAAGCGCCAGCTCCCGCAAATTGGTTCCAGGAGGACACAACACCTCTCGCCCCTCCCGCACAAACCGCACCACCGGCATGGGCCGCTCCCAAAGACGCTGCATTCTGCAGGTGAGAGTTTGCGTTTTGTGACACCAAGAGGCAATCAGCCCGCCGATCCAGGGGCAGATGACTGTTTCCCTTTGAAACCACAAACCGCTCTGCGGCTGAAACCCCTTACGATCGTGCGACCTCTGCACTCGCTGCGGAGCTTCCGTCTCGTTTTACTGCGCCGAACCCATGGGATTGCCCTGGTACAGGGTTCATACCGTTGTCATCAACGACCCGGGCCGCCTTCTGGCTGTGCACCTGATGCACACCGCCCTGGTTGCCGGCTGGGCCGGCTCGATGGCTCTGTATGAGCTCGCCATTTTTGACCCCTCAGACGCTGTCCTGAACCCCATGTGGCGTCAGGGCATGTTCGTGATGCCCTTCATGGCCCGCCTGGGCGTGACCGATAGCTGGGGTGGCTGGAGCATCACCGGGGCCACCGGCGTGGAACCGGGTTTCTGGAGCTTCGAAGGCGTTGCTGCCGCCCACATCGTGTTCAGTGGCCTGCTCTTCTTGGCAGCCATCTGGCACTGGACCTATTGGGACCTGGAAATCTGGCAAGACCCCCGCACCGGTGAGCCTGCCCTCGACCTGCCCAAGATCTTTGGCATCCACCTGCTGCTGGCTGGCCTTGGCTGCTTCGGCTTTGGCGCTTTCCACTTGACCGGTGTCTTTGGCCCGGGCATGTGGGTCAGCGACCCCTATGGAATTACGGGCCACCTGGAGAAGGTTCAACCCGCTTGGGGCCCAGAAGGCTTCAACCCCTTCAACCCCGGTGGAATCGTTGCCCACCACATTGCTGCCGGCATTGTCGGCATCATTGCGGGCATCTTCCACATCACCACCCGCCCGCCTGAGCGTCTCTACAAGGCTCTGCGCATGGGCAACATCGAGACGGTGCTCGCCAGCGCTATTGCTGCTGTGTTCTTTGCCGCCTTCATCGTGGCAGGAACCATGTGGTACGGAGCCGCAGCGACTCCGATCGAACTGTTTGGCCCCACCCGCTACCAGTGGGATCAGGACTACTTCAAGCAAGAGATTGCACGCCGCGCCCAGGGCGCGATCGCCGAAGGCGCCTCAGCTGAGGAGGCTTACGCCGCGATCCCCGAAAAGCTCGCCTTCTATGACTACGTCGGCAACAGCCCCGCCAAGGGCGGCCTGTTCCGTGTGGGTCCGATGGTGAACGGCGATGGTCTGCCCACCGGCTGGATTGGCCACATTGCTTTCACGGACAAAGACGGCCGTGATCTGCAGGTGCGCCGCCTGCCCAACTTCTTCGAGAACTTCCCTGTGGTGCTCGAAGACAAGGACGGCATCGTTCGCGCTGATATCCCCTTCCGCCGCGCTGAAGCGAAGTATTCCTTCGAACAAACCGGCGTCACAGCCACTGTTTATGGCGGCGAGCTGGCCGGACAAACCTTCACTGACCCCGCTGATGTGAAGCGTTTGGCCCGTAAAGCCCAGCTGGGTGAAGCCTTCAACTTCGACCGCGAGACCTACAACTCCGACGGCACCTTCCGCAGCTCACCGCGCGGCTGGTTCACCTTCGGCCACGCCACCTTCGCGCTGCTGTTCTTCTTCGGCCACATCTGGCACGGTGCTCGCACCCTCTACCGCGATGTGTTCGCTGGAATTGACCCCGACCTTGGAGAGCAGGTTGAATTCGGCCTGTTCGCCAAGCTCGGCGACAAATCCACCCGTCGTCTACCGGAGGGCTACGTGCCCCCCGCTGGCACACCCCTCAGCTAACTCTTCCGGAGGAAATAACCGATGGAAAGCTTTGCTTACATCCTCATCCTTGCCTTCTCAATTGGCACTTTGTTCTTTGCTATCGCCTTGAGGGATCCCCCCAAGATCGGCAAATGAACCCTTCAAACCCCCGCTTCGGCGGGGGTTTTTTCGTCTCAGGGCTGCGATACACAAACGCCAGTCTCATGGCCCCAGAAGGGAGCAGGCCCAGGTTCGGGCGAGACCCAAGGCAGGCCAGGGCTTCTCAAAGGGCGACAGGCTGACTACACTCTGACAGCGGCAAATAGTCAGCCTTTGCAGTGTCCGTCCTGCCAACACACCGATAGTCGGGTGCTCGAATCACGGGCAGCTGATTCAGGGAAGAGTGTGCGCCGGCGCCGCGAATGCCTGAATTGTGAGTTTCGGTTCACCACCTATGAACGGGTGGAAACCATGACCATCACCGTGGTCAAACGCAGCGGCACCAGGGAGACATTTAGCCGCAGCAAATTGTTGACGGGCCTGGTTCGCGCTTGCGAAAAAACGGGACTTGAAACCAATCGCCTCGAGCTGCTCGTTGAAGACATTGAGCTGCAACTTCAGCAGCGCAATCAAAAGGAAATCACCAGCCAGCAGTTGGGTGATTTGGTGCTCGAAGAACTCGGCGATCTCAGCGAGGTGGCCTATGTCCGTTTTGCTTCGGTCTACGGCAAATTCAGCGGCATCAGCGACTTCATCACCACGCTGGATGCCTTGCGGCAACGCAACCAGGTCAAGCGCCAACTGGCGAAGATCAGCTGATAGCGTGGTCGATCGACGTGTGGCTTCGGCGGAGCTGATCGCGTCATCCATCCCATTCGCCCTGCTGTTTGGCAGGCCGCCGCACCTCCTCCATGACCGTGACCCCCTCCTCTTCTGAGTCCAGCGCTGTCGAGCAGCCGGAACTGGAGAGCACCGCAACTGAGCAGGCAGAAAACCTGCTGGATGTGGAGCAAAGCCTTGATGCCATGGCCCAGGACATGGCTGATGACATCCCTGAGGAGGTGCCCAGTGCTGATGACGGCGATCGCACTCCCAGTGCCAACAACGAAGACGTTGGCTTCACGCTGGAGGACTTCACATCCCTTCTCAGCAAGTACGACTATCACTTCAAACCCGGTGACGTTGTTAACGGCACCGTGTTCAACCTGGAGCCCAAAGGTGCTCTGATCGATATCGGCGCCAAGACGGCTGCCTTCATGCCTCTGCCTGAGGTGTCGATCAACCGGGTTGAAACCCTCGAAGACGTTCTTGAGCCCGGCGAAACCCGCGAGTTCTTCATCCTCAGCGAGGAGAACGAAGACGGCCAGCTCTCCCTGTCGATCCGCCGCATCGAATACCAGCGCGCCTGGGAGCGGGTGCGTCAGCTGCAAAAAGAAGACGCCACCATCTACAGCGAGGTGTTTGCCA
>CAJWAH010000177.1 GCA_913020095.1 uncultured Synechococcus sp. | reverse complement strand
ATCGCTCCAATAGAGCGAAGCCCCATTCATCACATTGGGATGGGTGATCAAACAGTCGCTCGCGGCGGCCAGCAGCCGGGCCACGGGCAAGGCATCGCCCGCGAAGCCCCCCTGCTCGCAGCCGATCCCTGTGGGGATCACCAGCAGCGTGGGCAGCGGCTCACTCACACCAGCAGCACGGCTTCCAGCCGCAACCATTGCCCCTCAGGGCGCTGCTCAGCCGCTGTGATCGCCCAACGCAAGGGCTCACCATGGGCAGCCAAGGCCTGGCGGCACGCCGCCACACGCCCTTGCTGCCAGCGCTGCGGCTCGATCACCAGTTCCAGCTCAAACGGCTGCAACCTCACTTTTGGTATTGACCGAATTGCGCCTCATAGAGCGCATCTTCTTGTCCGGCCAGCAGCTGCACATCACTGCGGGGCTGCGCCACACACAGCAAGGCAAATCCCCTCTGCCGCAGCTCCTCTTTGACACCCATGGCATCGGGCTGGTGCAACTCACCGGAACGAATGCTGGCGGCGCAGGTGGTGCACACGCCTGCACAACAGGAGCTCGGCAAGGTCAAATTGGCCGCCTCCGCCGCGGCCAAGACGGTCTGATCGCTGTGGCAAGGGAAGGTGTGCGTCTGACCTTCAAATTCCAACTGCACCTGAAAGGTGTCCGCCATCGCCATCAGTTGCTCAGCGGCCCATCTTGACGCAGCGAATCCCACTGGCTGGGGTGGGGCGCCAAATACTCCGGCGGGACGTCGCCCTTCGGTGCGGTGAGAGCCAAATCAAAGGCGATCGAGAGGCGCTCTTCATCGCTGCTGGTGTTGGCGGTCACCGCATGGTCCAGGGCAGCCGGGAACAGCAGCAACAAGCCAGCGGTTGGGGGAATATCGATCCAAGGGGCGTTCCAGCTTTGGGCAGCTGTTGAGTGCTGCTGCAACGGACCGCCATGGCCCACCGCTAAACCCGGCACCAGCTCATTGAGGCTGTGGGGGGCAAACAAGCGCAGGCAACCACTGGCGCCAGTGCCATCGCCAGTGAGATACACAATCGCGCTGAGATGGGCGTTGGGGTGGTGATGCCGCCCAATGGCTTGCTCCGGCCCGCTCACCACAGGCCAGCTGCGTTGAATATGCAGCTCCACCTGGCTGAGATCAAAGCCCAGGGCGGCCACATAGGCGCGGGCGTGCTCACCAACGGCAGCCACCAAGGGAGCAAACGCCTGGTGCTGGTGCAGTTGCCAGAGGCCATTGATGTCGCCGGTCCAGGCACAACCTGGTTCGGGATTGCCTTGCGCCTGGCCCCGCAGCTGGATCACCTCCTGCATCCACTGGGCCAACTGCAACGGATCGGGCTGCAGCTGCACCCGGGCCAGGGCCAAGGGGAAAAGAGCTTGAAGATCCACGCCGGTGCTGAGCAAGCAGAGAGCAACCACAAAAAAACCGGCCCCGAGGGGCCGGTTTCAGCATGACGTGTTGGCTGACGATCAAGCCATTGCCGAAGCACCGCCCACCACTTCAAGGATTTCCTGAGTAATCGCAGCTTGGCGAGCCTTGTTGTAATCCAGGGTCAACTCCTTGGCGAGGGCTTTGGCGTTGTCGCTGGCATTGTTCATGGCCGTCATCCGGCTGGCCAGTTCACTGGCAGCGGACTCCTGCAGTGAGCGCAACACCTGGTTCTGGAGATAGAGGGGCAGCAGCACATCCAGCAGCTGGCTGGGGCTCTGTTCAAACACCAGGTCCGACTTCAGCTTGTCCTCCTGGTTGGCGGCGCTGCTGCGCTCGACACCCAGTTCGCCTTCTTTGGTGACGAAACGGAAAATCTCGTCGTCAGCGCTGGCAATGCCCTGGGGATCCAGCGGCAGCAAGGTCTGGGACACGGGCTTGGTGCTGACCAAGTTGATGAACTTGGTGTAGATCAGCTCAACGCGATCGGTGGCACCACCAAGGAATTCAGCCTGAACCGCATCGGAAACCTGCAAGGCATCGGTGGAGGTGGGCAACTGATCCAAACCGGTGAAACTCGCCGTAATCGGGTAGTTGCGGTTTTGGAAGTAGGTGTCGACCTTGCGGCCAACCGTGATCAGAGCCACCTCATAACCCGAGGCCTTGAGCTCAGCGAAGCGCTGTTCGGTGCGCTTGATGATGTTGGCGTTGAAGCCACCGCAGAGACCGCGGTCGCCCGTCATCGCCACCAAGGTGATGTGACGGGGATCGCGCGCTTGGAGCAGAGGAGTGTCTGCCGACTCCAGGGCAATGCGGCTTTGCAGGCTTTCCAGCACGCGGGCCAGGCGGTCTGCGAAGGGGCGGCTCCGCAGCACCAGGTCCTGGGCACGGCGCACCTTCGCCGCAGCCACCAGGCGCATGGCCTCGGTGATCTTGCGGGTGTTCTTGACCGATTTAATCCGGTCGCGGATCTCTTTCAGGTTCGCCATTGATCCGACCTCAGGCTGCGACCAGCAGTCCGGAGACCACCTGCTTGATGGCGTCCTTGAGGATGGCCTCAGAGGATTCGCTCATCACCTTCTCGGTCTGGATGGCGTTGATGAACTCAGGCTTGCTGGTCTTGAGGTAATCACGCAGTTCGCGCACGAACTCGGTGACCTTCTCAACAGGCAGCTCATCGAGCAAGCCCTTGGTGCCGGCATAAACGATGGCCACCTGCTCAGCCAGCAGCAGCGGGCTGAATTGGGCTTGCTTGAGCAGCTCGCGCAGACGCTTACCGCGGCCCAGCTGGGCTTGGGTAGCAGCGTCGAGATCGGAAGCGAACTGGGAGAAGGCCGCCAGTTCATCGAACTGAGCCAGCTCCAGCTTCAAGGTGCCAGCAATCTTCTTGATGGCCTTGGTCTGGGCGGCACCGCCAACCCGGCCAGCCTCGCCAGCCCGGCCCGTTCCAGTGGGCACTTCCACGCCAGATCGAGGGGAGTGGACCTGGCGTCGGCGCCGTCCCGGACGTGGTGCAGGTCGCACCTAGGCCCGGACGCGGCCGTCATCAGGCGGGACCCGCGCCTCGGCTCCAGGTCCCCCCGGAGCATGGCGGGGCACCACGCATTCATCTCCGCGGCCACCTCCCCGGGCGGTCCCACCCCCGGGGAGCGGTAGCCCCCGGCGCCCCCTCCCCCGGCCCTCTTCGCGGCGTCGATCCGCCGCAGTTGCCCATCCGTCAGGGTCTCGGCCAGGCAGAGCTCGGGATTGTGAAGTAGGACGGTGCGCTGCGTCCTCACCGGGGCGTTGTTGAGGAAGGCCCGGTGCAGGGGCAGCTGTCCTCCGGCCTCTCGACTTGGTACTGGCCGGCGCCGCACCCGGTGCGCCCGTAGAACGAACAGGTGCCGCGGCGGTCGCTGTAGGTCCTGGAACAACCAAGGCCCAAGTACGTCTCACAGCACTTCTCGGCCCGCCCCTCCCGCTGTGGCCAGTCGGCCCGCGGGCCCTCGCCGCGTACCTCCACGAGGTCCTCGCGAACGACGCGCTCTGGGCGAAATACACCGCGCGCGACCCGCTCCCGAACGCGACCCGCTCCTCGGCGCG
>CAJWAH010000176.1 GCA_913020095.1 uncultured Synechococcus sp. | reverse complement strand
CGCCCCCATTAACCACTCGGGCACCGACCCGAACCACACCGGAAGAACTTACCAGCCGGCTAGCGGCTTTTCGGCGGCCCTGGCAGACGCCCTTACGATCGGTGCAACCTTCAAGGCCCCATGCGGATTCTGGTGCTGCACGGCCCCAATCTGAACTTGCTGGGTAGTCGCGAACCCGGGCTCTATGGCCGCGACACCCTTGCCGAGATTGATGCTGAACTTCAGCAGCAGGCGGAACGCCTTGGTGCTGAGCTGGTCTGTTTCCAGAGCAACCACGAGGGGGCTTTGGTGGATCAGATCCAGCAGGCTGCCTCTGAGGTAGACGGGATCTTGATCAACGCTGGTGCCTTCACCCACACCTCCATTGCCATCCGCGATGCGCTGCTGGCGGTGAAGCTGCCGTATGTGGAACTGCATCTCAGCAACGTCCATGCCCGCGAGGAGTTCCGCCATAGCTCCTACCTGGCTGATCAGGCCGTGGGTGTGATCTGCGGCTTTGGCCCGATTAGTTACTACCTCGCCCTCGAGGGGATGGTGGCCCACCTGCGCAGTAGCCAGCTGTGACGGCCGCCCCCACAAAGCCGGTGGCATCGATTCGATGGCTCGCGGCCCCCAGCAGCAGCCTCTGGCTTGAGCAGGCGATTAGCCGGCCGGAAGAGGTGTTGATCGACCATGCCCATTGCGAGCGCAAAGCCGCTGGGGCGGCCCTGCAGCTGATGTTTCGCTATCCCTCCAGCGAGAGCCTGGCTGAGGCGCTCAGCCCTCTGGCGCAAGAGGAGCTGGAGCATTTCGATCAGGTCTTGGCGCTCCTGCAGCGCCGCGGGATTGCCTTGCGGCCCTTGCCGGCTCCGGCCTATGGCGCGCGGCTGGCCGGAGAGATTCGCCGCCAGGAGCCGCTGCGCCAACTCGATAGCTTCCTGGTGGCGGGCTTGATTGAGGCCCGCAGCCATGAGCGCATGGCCCTGCTGGCCGAGCACAGCCCCGATCCCGAGCTTCGCGACCTCTATGGCGACTTGCTCGCCAGCGAGGCGCGCCACTTCGGCCTCTATTGGCTGCTGTGTGAGCAGCATTGGCCCCGTGAGGTGATCATTCCGCGCCTGGAAGCCTTGGCGGCTGTGGAAGTGGAGGCCCTCAGCGGTGAGTTGGCCCGCCCAGAGGATGTGCGCATGCACTCGGTGGGCGTTCAGTCCTCCAGCAACGGGTAGCGCTCGGCGATCAGATCGCCTGTGAATTGGGCGACCCAGCCCTCTTGGTTGTTGAAAAAGCGGATGGCGCTGAAACAAGGGCGCTCGCCCATGTCAAACCAGTGGCGGGTGCCAGCCGGCACGCTCAGCCAGTCGTTGCGTTCACACAACACCTGCAGCACCTCATCGCCGATGTGCAGGCAAAACAGCCCCCGGCCATCCACAAAAAAGCGCACCTCGTCTTCGCTGTGGGTGTGCTCAGAGAGGAATTTCTGGCGCAGCTCAGCGCGTTGGGGGTGATCGGGCCCCAGGCTGATGGCATCCACGGTTTGGTAGCCGCCATCGGCCTGCACCTGGGCAATCTCAGCGCTGTAGGCCGCCAGGATCTCCTCCTGGCTACTGGCTGCATCCAGTTCGCCATGGGTGGGCCATTGCTGGAAGCCGATGCCGCGCTGGCTGAGCTCTTCGGCCACGATGGCCGCATCGGTGGTGTGCAGCGATGGCAGCGGCGGATCGTTGCCTTCGCTCACAGCGCTGTAGATCGTGAGTTGGCTCATGAATCAGCCTTGAGCCGCTACGTCAACCTAGGCCGCGAGCCAGGAGTGAAACGCTGACCTCAGCACATCGTTCAGGCCTCACTGTGGTGGGGGTGGGCCCGGGGGATCCCGAGTTGATCACCGTGGCGGCTCAGCGCGCCATTGCGGCAGCCACGGTGGTGGCCTATCCGGTGGCCGCACTCGAACGGCCTGGGATGGCGGCGCAGATTGCCCAGCCTTGGCTTGTGCCAACGCAACGGCGGCTGCCGCTGCTGTTCCCGATGGTTCAAGAGGCCGAACCCCGGCAGCAGGCTTGGCAGCAAGCCGCTGCCGCTGTGGCTGCGGAAGTGGCCGCTGGTGAGCAGGTGGTGTTTTTGTGTGAGGGGGATTGCTCCCTGTTTGCCAGCTCCAGCTATCTGCTGCTGGCCCTTAAAAAGGAGGCCCCGCAGCTGACAGCTCGGGTGATTCCTGGCATCACGGCTGCCTCAGCCACTGCCGCAGCGGCCTGTTGGCCCTTGGCTTTGCAAGACGAGCAGCTCCAGGTGGTGCCGCTGCCCGATCAGCCCGATCAGGCCCGCCAGCTGTTGATCGCAGCGCGTGAGCATGGTCAGCCGCTGGTGCTGCTCAAGGTGGGGCGCCGCTGGCGGTGGCTGAAGCCGCTGCTCGATGAGTTGGAGCTGCTTGAGAGCGCCCTCTATGGGGAGCGGGTGGGCTGGCCAGAGCAGCTGGTTTTGCCGGCAGCGGCGGTGGCGGCCGAGGAGCGCCCTTACTTTTCTCTTGTGCTTCTCAGGCCGGCGTGGCCGGCGGTGTTGCCATGGGGCTGATCGATCTGCAGCTGGCGGAGGCCACACCTGTTAATGGGCTTTGGAGTGAGCTGCTGGAGCGGCTGGGCGCTGAGCGGGCCCAGCTGGCCTGCCGCCAAGCCTTGGATTTGCAAGGCATGCGCGGTGAGGCCGGCAGCTTGCCGGTGCTTTTGGTGGAAACCTGCGGTGTTGGCCTGATCGAACGCCAGCAATTGCGCCGCGAGACCGGCTTGCCGGTGCCTGAGGGTGAAGGGATGCTGCTGCTGTTCAGCTGATCGAGAGGCTCGGGCGTGCATCGCGGTCCAGATCCGCTGCAATCGTGACCTGTTGTGCGAGTTCACCGCATACGGCGAGCAGTCGTTCGGTCAATGCATCGTCGATTTCGAAGTTGCCAAGGGGTGTTCCATTGTCGGCATGTTCACGCATGCTGATGTGCAACGGCATTGCACCGAGGAAGGGGATCTGCATCGCTTCCGCCATGCGTTCGGCGCCGCCTCGGCCGAACAGGTCGTATTCGACGCCATCGTTGCCTACGAACCAGCTCATGTTCTCGACCGCGCCAAGCACTCGTACGTCGAGCTGCTGGAACATGCGGACGGCTCGTCGTGCATCCTCGACCGCGACCCGCTGCGGCGTGCAGACGACGACAGCTCCGGTGATCGGCAGCAGTTGGGCGAGTGACAGGGGCACGTCGCCGGTGCCCGGTGGCAGGTCGACGATCAGGTAGTCCAGTGTGCCCCAGTCGGTCTGCAGCACGAGTTGTGAAAATGCCTTGTGGGCCATCGGCCCGCGCCAGATCATCGCCTTCTCGGGGTCGACGAGTGGCACCGCGCGTATCATCACCTTGTCCGCCTTGAATAGCGGGTCCAGCGTGGACGCTGCGCCGATGAACTTCTGCACGATCAGCGGCGACTTTGAGCACTTGGCACCCCCAAGGCCGTCGACGATCTTGACGTTCTGCTTGGACTCGAGCTCGTCGGGCGTGCCCTTGCAAACCGTGGTCAGC
>CAJWAH010000175.1 GCA_913020095.1 uncultured Synechococcus sp. | reverse complement strand
GCTGTGGAAAACTTTTGTGCTCGATTTAACTCAGTCGCGTATCAGGTTGCTTTCAGCTTGTTTAAAACTCCCTGCATCTTGCATGTTTTGAAGCCGTTGGGCGATGGCCAGAGGGCTGGCAGCGCCTGCTCCCGCTTGGCTTTGCTTGATGCCAGCTGTGGCGTGGGCGAGGGCCGCTAAGGCCAGCAGTCCATCGAAGCGATCGTCTGTTGGATGCAGGCCGGAGGCCAAACCCATGGCTCCAAGGCCTGCGGCGTAACCGCTCAACACATCTCCCAGGCCGGCCCGTGCAGCGCGCGCCTCGCTCTGCAGCACTTGCCGCACCATTCCATCGGGTGAGGCGATCACGGTGCGGGCGCCTTTGCGCAGCACCCAGCACTGGCTCTGCTGCGCGGCCTGGCTGGCGGCTTGATGGGGCGGCAAGTTGGCCAGCTCCGGGAACAACCGCTCGAATTCCGCCGCGTGGGGCGTCAGCCAGGTGGGGCCAGTGCGCTGCTGCAACCACAGCTGCACATTCCCCTGGGCGACCAAGCGGTTGAGCCCATCGGCATCCAGCAGCAGCAAGCCAGCGAAGTGCTGTAGCTCAGTGTTGAGTGCACCGCCGCCCAGTCCGGGGCCATAGGCCACCGCATCGAGGCGCTCTAAGGGCGCCTCTGGCTTGGGCAACAGCACATGGGGCAGCACCTGCCAGAGCTGCTGGGCCAAGGGCTCTGGCACCACCCCTTCCAGCCAGCCAATGCCGCTGCTGCTGGCGGCTTCTAGGCATAGCCGCGCGGCGCCGAGGTAGTCGCTGCAGCCGGCAAACACCCGCAGCCGGCCCCGGCCATGTTTTGTGGCGGCCAAAGGCGGCTGCGGCCAAGGGGCACTGCTGCTGACCAGATCAGAGCTCCACAGCCCCAAGCTCGCCTCTTCTCCAAGGCTGGGTAATACAGAAGACGGAAGGCTCAAGGGGATGCGCTGCTGCTGGCCCACCCAGGCCATGGCGCTGTCTTGCCAGAAGCCTCGCTTCCACAGCCCAACGATCAAGCTGCGCTGGCAGCAGGCGGTGCCATTGCCGGTGGGCTGGCCGCTGTCGCTATCGAGGCCGCTGGGGCCATCGATGCTCCAGATCAGGCCACCGCTGCGTTGGCGCGCTTGGAGTAATTGGCTGAGTTCAGGGCCCAGGGGGCGCTGCTGGCCCAGGCCAAAGAGGGCATCGAGCCAGAGGGCTGGATCGCTGGGATCTGGAGCCGTTTCCAACTGAGGAATGCCCAGCCACTGGGCGTAGCGCAGGTGCTCAGCTGTGAGTGGTTTATGGGCGTTAAACGGGCTCCAGATCCGCACGTCAATCCCGCGCAGATGCAGTTCACGGGCCACCACCAGGCCATCACCGCCGTTGTGGCCTGGCCCCACCAGCACCAGTAGCCCGTGGCGCTTGAGATCTGGGTGCTGCAACACGGCCTGGGTTAATCCCAAGCCGGCCTGCTCCATCAATGCCGCCACCGGCAGCCCTTGGGCAAAGAGGGCCTCCTCCAGCTGCTGCATGGCGCGGCTGCTGAGCAGCAGATGCTGCGGGTCGGGGGCGGGCCAGGTCATGCCTTCAGGATGGAAGGCAGGATGAGGGAATGACCACGCTGTCTTCTCAAGCGGCTCCGGCGGTAAGCGCCGTGATTGAGCGCCTGCAGGCCTGGCCTGGGGAGCATCGCGTTGCGGTGGGTCTCTCTGGCGGTGTGGATAGCTCGCTCACCGCGGCGTTGCTGCGCGATGCCAACTGGCAAGTTGAGGGGCTGACGCTCTGGTTGATGAGCGGCAAAGGCGCCTGCTGCGCGGAGGGTTTGGTGGATGCCGCAGGGCTGTGCGAGGAGCTGGAGATTCCCCACCATGTGGTGGATTCGCGCGACACCTTTCAGCAGGAGATCGTGCAGTTTTTGGTGCAGGGCTATGGCGATGGCATCACGCCGTTGCCCTGCTCGCGCTGCAACCGGGCGGTGAAATTTGGCCCGATGCTCGATTGGGCTGAGAAAGAACGGGGCATCACCCGGGTGGCCACCGGCCATTACGCCCGTTTGCGCCCCGATGCGGCCGGTGGCCGTACCCAGCTGTTGCGGGGCCTGGATGCGCGCAAAGACCAGAGCTATTTCCTCTACGACCTGCCCCAAGCGGTGCTGCAGCGGTTGATCTTTCCCCTAGGTGAGCTCACCAAGCCCGACACCCGAGCCGAAGCCGCGCGGCTGGGTTTGCGCACCGCCGAAAAACCGGAAAGCCAAGACCTCTGCCTGGCCGACCATCACGGCTCAATGAAGGCGTTCTTGGATGCCTACCTGCCGGAGCGGCCCGGTGAGATTGTCTTGGCTGATGGCCAAGTGGTGGGTCAGCACGACGGCATTGAGCACTTCACCATCGGCCAGCGCAAAGGCTTGGGTGTGGCGTGGAGTGAGCCATTGCATGTGGTTCGCCTCGATGGGGCGATGAACCGGGTGGTGGTGGCACCCCGCGCGGAAGCGGCCCGCGCTGATGCGGTGGTGGGAGCTGTGAATTGGGTGTCGATCGATCCGCCAACCGAACCGATGGATTTGGAGGTGCAGGTGCGCTATGAGGTTAATGCGGGAAACCAACTGGCCACAAAATCCGGTATCTCAGGTTGTCTCACGCGTATGGGGCGGAAGGAGGATGCGCTCCGGTTGGATCGTGAAATATATGCCGGTTTTGCCTTGATATACGGGCCATCGAACGAACATTCCTTGTCAATGGCAGTTGGCCTGGCTAACTCTCTCTTCGAGGTGCAAGCATTCGCCGAGCTGCGGCCATTTCTTCGAGAGCGGATCCCCGAAAGCCAGCGTTCGGTCGGCGATCACCATTTCATAACGCTCAAGTTTCAGCACCTACTCGCTAGATCTCTACTTTGCGACCGCGGCGCTGCCGGCATCACCCAGGAGCTCGTCGATGAGGCCGAGCAACTCTTCACCGACCTCACTCGTACGTACCGCCAAATCTTCGGTAGACAACACCCAGATACGCAGGGGGTCGAGGGCGATCTTGAAACTTTCCTGACTTGGAAGGCGAAATCTCCTTTCCGTTAGGAACAGAGGAAAGTGAATCTCAATTTACCTAAGTTTATAAGTTTAGTCTACAGAACACTCCGCGGCACCCGCGCCGCAAACACCCCGGGCTGCCCACGCATCGGCACGCCCCGGCCCAGCCATCGCGCGTCCGTGATCGTCGTCACGTAGCGACCCATCGCCTGGCCCGTCGCGCACGCGCCGGCCTCGACCTCGGGCGCGCAGCGGTCGCGCTCGTCTGAAATCAATTCAGTCTTCCCGACGCGGACGACGGCTACAGCCTGGCCGCGCGAGAATCCCGAGGGTAATGACGTGACGCGGTCGATCTCGGAATCGTCCCGACCGTCCCTCGCGAGAATCTCCCTGTGCACGCCACCATCCGGATAAGTTCGTCGTCCGACGTGCAACAGCACCTCTTGACCCTCATAAGGAACAAACATGGTGTGGTTCCGCGTCTCGAGCGTCTTCACGCCATGGGCCACGAGTCCGGCGAAGGGCATATTCATAGAAAAAACGGGCCGCTCGACCTCATCCACAGTATCA
>CAJWAH010000174.1 GCA_913020095.1 uncultured Synechococcus sp. | reverse complement strand
GCTCAACCTGTTGGATCTTGAGCTGCCTGCTTTCCGTCAGGGTTCCGCTGCTGCCTAAACCAGGCCTGCAATTGCTCACGGCAGGCCTCGGCGCGCACACCGCTGATCACCTCCATGTGGTGATGGGCTGATGCATCGGTACTGAGGTTCAGGCAACCGCCCAGAGCCCCGCGCTTGGGATCCGATGCGCCATAGACCACCCGGCCCATGCGCGCCTGCACCAAGGCACCTGCACACATCGGGCAGGGCTCCAGGGTCACCAGCAGGGTGTGCTGATTGAAGCGCCAGTCATGGCGCAAGCTGCTGGCTTGGCTGAGGGCCACCAGTTCCGCATGCCCGAGGGGATCTTGCGCACCCTCACGCCGGTTGCTGCCCCAGCCGATGGCCCGTCCTTTTGGATCGAGCACCACCGCCGCCACCGGCACTTCGCCCCGCTGACCGGCCTTGGCGGCCAGCCGCAGCAGGCGATCCATCCACCACTGATACAGGGTTTCCATCAGCAGTGAGAATGACCCATCAACGGACGCGCTGCTTGCAGGCCCTTTCCAGCCCATTTCCAGAGGGTCTCCCCCTGTTCCCTGGCCCTGGGGCGGTTGATTCCGAGCTGCAAGCGGTGTTGAAGCACAGCGCTGAGTTGCTTTGTCGTTGGTATGGGGACTCCCATCAGCATGGTCCTCGCCCCCATCTGAGTTTGGTGCCTGGGGCTGCACCACTTGAGCAAGGGCGCCCTCCGGATGCCTTGCTCGATGATTTGCGCACGGTGATGGCGGGAGCCTTCCGGCCCAACCATCCCGGCGCCTTGGCCCACTTGGATCCGCCGCCGTTGGCGATCTCGGTGGTGGCTGATTTGGTGGCCTCAGGTCTCAATAACAATCTGCTCGCCGAGGAGCTCTCGCCCTCGCTCACCCGCTTGGAGCGGCAATTGTGCCGCTGGCTTGCCGATCGCCTTGGGCTCGGCTCCGCTGCCGGTGGTGTTCCAGCCAGTGGCGGCAGCCTCAGCAACCTGATGGCGTTGGTGTGTGCCCGAAAGCAAGCGGGCCTGCAAACCAGAACGGATGCAGTGGTGTTGGCCGGCGCTGCAGCCCATGTGTCGTTTCACAAGGCCCTCACGGTGATGGGTCTGCCGCCTGAGGCCCTGCACGCGCTGCCGCTCGATCAAGCCGGGCGGCTCAGCCCTGAGACGCTGCGGCAGGCGCTGCTGTTGGCCCAAGAGCAGGGCCGGCCTGTGCTGGCCGTGGTGGGTGTGGCTGGCAGCACCATCCAAGGGGCCATTGATCCGCTCGCGGAGCTTGGCGCGCTCTGCCGTGAATTCGGCGTGTGGTTTCACGTGGATGCCGCCATTGGCGGGGTTTGCGGCCTCAGTGATCAGCACCGTTGGCGGGTGGCTGGCTTGGAGCTGGCCGATTCGGTTTGCCTCAATCCCCAAAAGCTCCTGGGAATCAGCAAACCCTCTTCGGTGTTGTTGGTGCGCCGCAGCGAGATCCTGGCCGACACCTTCTCCACAGCGCTGCCCTATATGGAGGAAACCGCCAGTCCCCAAGGCGGTGATCTGGGTTTGCAGGGCACCCGCGGCGCTGAGGTTTTGAAGCTCTGGCTCGGTTTGCAGCATCTGGGCCTCGAGGGCATTGATGCGGTGATTTCAGCTGCTCTCGAGCGCCGCCAGCGTTTGTTGCAGTTGCTGGATCCCCTGCCGCTGAGGCTGCTTCCTGGCGATCTGCACCTGCTGAGCTTCTGCCACGCCTCGCTTGCTGGCGAGGCGGCCATGGCCTGGCGTGATCGCGTCCACCAAGCCCTGCTCGAACAGCACCTGTGGCTGTCGAAACCCAACCTCAATGGCCAACCCTTGTTGAAGGCCGTGCTGGGCAATCCATTCACAGGAGAGCGCGAGTTGCAGCAGATTGCTGCGGTGCTCCAAGCCTCATGAGTGAGTCCTCCCCCCGTGGTCGCTGGGTCGCCATTGCGACCGGGGTCATCTCGGTGCTCTTGGCCTTGGCCTATTTGGCCCTGGTGATGGTCCTCGATCGTCAAGGTCCACTGCGTCCACCACCGCCTGAGGCCTTTGCGGCGGCAGGCGCCGTCCCCGGCGCAGCGGCTCCACCACCTTCGCCAGAGCCTGCTCCAGAAAACGGCTGAGGTCGAGGTCGCGTCGATCCAGGTCGTACTGGCGTCGTACCACCTCGCCGATGCCGCCATCACCCCAGGTTTGCTGCTGGCTGAAGTAGGTGATGAAGCTTTTGCCCGCCAGTCGTGTCAGCCAGGCGGCGGTGACCGCTTGAATCGCTTTGCCCGCAATCAACGTGGGCAATTGGCTACTGAGTGCTGCCCCCAGCAGGCTGGCCCCCCCTTTGACAACGCCCAAGCTGGCCAAGGTGCGCCCTAGGGAGAGGGCCAATTGCTGCCCTTGCTCGCGGGTGATGCTGACGCCATAGACCTGGGCAATCTCCACCACCATCTGCGCGTTGACGGCGGCGGTCGCCAGAAGATCAACGCCGGGCAGGGGCGTGACGGCGATCACCCCAGCGCCGATCCAGCCGTAGCGCTCCACCACGGCCATCGCCTGCAAGCCCCGTTGACGATCCAGCAGGCCTTGGGAGGTTTCGGCCAGGCGGCTGCTCTGCAAGAGGATGTTGTCGGCCAGGAGCTCCTCTCCATCGGCGCGCAGAACTGCGGCCAGCCGGCGCAGTAACCGCTCAATCTCAGCCGGTGGTTGCCATGGCCGCTCGCCCGGTCTGGGCACGCTTTGTGGGGCGGCGCTGGCACTAACAACGTCTTGGGACTCCACCTGGCCTGTGCAGCGGCGGCGCAACAACTGCAGCAGCCGTTGCTCCTCGGTTTCACCGCGCAGGTCGCATTTGTTGAGCACCAGCAGGGTGCGTTTGCCCACCTCGGCGAGGCTGCGCAACACGCTGAATTCGCTGCTGCGTAGATCGCCATCCACCACAAACAGGATTAGATCGGCCAGCACAGCCTCCGATCGAGCATCCCGTTCCCGGTTGCTGCCCTGCTCACCGGCTTCGAGGATTCCTGGGGTATCGCGCAATTGGATCGAGCGACCCAGGCCGGCCAAGCGCAGCCGGTAGCTGTTGGTGCTGGTGGTGGAGCCCATCGCTGCGCCCACCGAACCCACTTGGTCATTGAGTAGGGCACGAATCAGCGAGGTTTTGCCGCTGGAGCCGCTGCCAAACACCACCACCCTGAAATCACCCCGCTCGAGGGATTCCTGCACCAGTTGACGCTGTTGTTGCAGGGCTTGACGTGCCACGTCATCGCTGAGTTGCGCCAGCTGCTGATCGATGGAGTCGAGATTGCGGCGGGCCGCTTCCTGGCGGTTGCTGGGTGGTGCGGGTTGGCCCGCTTGGGTTTGGCCTCGCTTCCTGCGGATCAATGGCTCCACCAGGGGCAACAAAGCCAGCACCAGGGCCCCCACCAACAACAACAGAATCGGCCCAACCAGCCATCCGGGAAGCCAATAGCTCAACTGCCAAATCAAGCTGTTGATCGCTTGCATGACGATCGACAGCACCACCACCACCACCAGCAGACCGCCGAGGATCAGCCATAGGCGTGTGCGTTTCATGGCCGGCCCTCCGCATCGGCAG
>CAJWAH010000173.1 GCA_913020095.1 uncultured Synechococcus sp. | reverse complement strand
TATCGCCATTGCCGGAATCCCCCCTGTTGGCAGGCGTGCCGTCGGTGGTGCTGGCCCATGACCTGCTGCCGCTGCGGTACCCGCAGCTGACGCCGCTGCTGGCTTATCACCTGGCCTATGTGCCGCTGGTGCTGCGCCGCGCCCGCCACGTGCTTTGCAATTCCGAGGCCACGGCCCGGGAGGTGCATGGCCGCATTGGCGTGCCAACACGCCGGTTGTCCGTTTTGAAGTTGGGTTTCAACCCAGGACAGCTGCGCCCTTTGGGCTATCAGCGCGAAGCGGAATTGCTGGTGCTCGGCCGCCATGACCCCCACAAAAACCTGCGCCGGCTGTTGCAGGCGGTGGCAGCGCTGCGCGATCGCGAGCACCGCATTCACTTTGTGGGGCCCCACGATCGCCGCTACACCCCCAAACTTCAGGCGCTGGCCCAGGAGCTGGGAATCGCCTCGCGTTGCCGCTGGACCGCATGGGTGAGCAATGACGAGCGCTTGCAGTTGCTGAATCGAGCCCGCGCCTTGGTGATGCCGAGCCTCTGGGAGGGATTTGGTTTGCCAGCCCTTGAAGCCATGGCTTGCGGGACGCCGGTGTTGGCCTCCACGGCTGGGGCGTTGCCGGAAGTGGTGGGTGAGGTGGCCGTTCCCCTTGATCCACTGTCTCCAGCGCAAATGGCTGCGGCTATCGACGATTTTTTGCAGTCGACGGCGCTGCAACAGCAGCTCGCCCAGCAGGGACCGTTGCGGGCGGCAGGCTTCAGTTGGGCGCAAACCGGGGCTGAGTTGAAGCAGCGCCTGCAGGCGTTGTGCCCCTGAGCGCTTAGGGCACCAGCAGACCGCTGGGGCGCTGCAAGCGCAAACAGCGCATGCCGGCCGCGGCTGCCGCCTGCTCATCGGCGCCGCTATCGCCAATCAGCAGGGCTTGCTCAGCGCTGCAGGGCACTTGGCTGAGGGCTGCTTCCAACAGGGCTGGATCGGGTTTGGCGGCTCCGGCTTCGCTGGAGACCAGCACGCCATCAACGGCATCACGCAGGCCAAGCCGCTCCAGTAGGCCGTGCAAACGCCGATCAAAGTTGCTGACCACCATCAAGGCCAGCCCGCTTTGCCGCCAGCGCTCCAAGGCATCGGGCACCTCGGCATACACCGCCCATGGCTCGGGTTGTGCAAAACGATCAAACAGCTCACCGGCCAGGCCAATCGGGAGGTGCTTCACGCCTACGGCCTTGAAGGTGGCGTCAATCCGCTGCTGCCACCAGGACCGTTCGGCCTGCTCTAAGTGAGCTGGGGTAACGCCTGGAAATGCCAGCGGAGGGGCTTGGCTGTAGGCCTGGGCGAAGGCGCGATCGAGGGATTCAGCTTCCAGCTCCAAGCCGTAGTCGGCTGCCGCTGCGCTGTAAAGGGTGCCCACCGATTGGCGCAAGCCGATCAAGGTCCCCATCGCATCGAGCAGGAGGGCCTTGGCTTGAGTCATCGGCGTGGGGCGCTGAGCCAGCCCGCCGCCACCTGAAGCGGTAAACGGCACCCTGGCAAGCGAGTGAGGTAGGTCCAGCGGCGGAGCTGATAGGCGGAGGATCCGGCCAAGGTCAGCCCCATGCCTGTGAGGGTGGCATCACCCACACCCAAGCTCAGCATTTCTCCGAGATCTTTCCACTTGAACTCCTCAAGCGGTTGGTTCTCACGGGCCAGCAGCAGGTTGCGAGCCAGCAGCTGGGCCTGCTGAAACGCCACTTGGGCCGTGGCTGGAAGTTCGGGGTCATGGGGGATGGCTGCGGTATCCCCGAGGCTGAAGATGCGCGGATCACTCTCCAGCTGCAAGCTGGCATTGCAGCGCAAGCGGCCGCGCCCGTCGGTGGCTAGGGCTCCAGAGGGCAGAGCGGTGCGCTGGCCCGCCGTCCACACCACAGCATCAACCGCCAGACTGCTGCTGTGGCCTTCGGCGTCTTGGAGCGTCAGCTGGCCGGGGTGAACGGCTTGCACCCCGCACTGGCAACGCAGGCGCACATCGCGTTGCTGCAAGGCCAGTTCGGCTTGGCTGCGGTTGAAGGCTTTGGCCTGGGGCAAGCAGCGCTCACCGCGTTCAATCAGCTCAACGCTGGCTTGGCCGCGCAGCAGGTCGGCCAACTTGCACGCCAGCTCAACGCCGCTGGGGCCCGCGCCAACGACGGCCACCCGATTGCGAATGCTGGGCAGTTGGGCCTGCAGGGCTTCGACATCCTCCAGGCTGTGGAAGCGCAGGGCATGCTCTTCAACCCCTGGGATGCCAAAGCTGTCGGGCTTGGCGCCGGTGGCGATCACCAGCTGGCTATAGCTCAAGCGTTGACCGCTCTCCAGCACCACTTGGCAGGATTCAGGCTCCACCGCCGTCACCCGATCACGCTGCCAGCCAATGCCATGGCCAGCGAGAAGGGCGTCGTAGCGGGGCGCCATTTGCCAGAGCGGCAATTCGCCGCTGAGGCGCTCGTAGAGGAAGGGCAGAAAGACGAAGCGATCGCGCGGTTCCACCAGCAGCAAGGGCGGATGTCCGGGGCGCCGCGCCAGTTCCAGGGCGGTGTAGAGGCCGGCGAATCCGCCACCCACGATCACGATGGGAGAGGTCACCGTTTGCTCGGAACTGAGGCGAGGCTAGGAGGCAGGAGCCAGGTGATGCGGCAGGCTGTCTAGAGCTGGGGAGGGTCTGCGGTGCAGCTGGTTCAGGATCTGGAAGCCACCCAGGCTGAGCTGGAGGCGCTTGAGGCCCCTGAGCAATTGCGCTGGGCCAATGATCATTTCGGCAGCGGCTTTGCTGTCACCACCAGCTTTGGCACCCAGTCAGCCGTTTTGCTGCATCTGTTGGTGGGTGTGGCGCCTGATGTGCCCGTCTATTGGATTGATACGGGTTATCTATTCCCTGAGACCTACCAATACGCCGCTGATTTAACGCAACGCCTCAAGCTGAATCTCAAGGTGGTGCAGCCTGAGTTGAGCCCAGCGCGCATGGAAGCGCTGCTCGGCCGGCTTTGGGAGAGCGAAAACCCCGACGACCTGGTGACCTACCACCGGCTGCGCAAGGTGGAGCCCTTGGATCAGGCCTTGGATGCTGCAGAAGTGAGCTGCTGGGCTAGCGGTGTGCGGGCTGGTCAAACCGACAACCGTGCCGCCATGCGGCCGCTCGAGCGTTTGCGCGGGCGTTGGAGTTTGCGGCCGCTGCTGCGCTGGACCCGGCGCGACGTCTACTACTACATGGAAAAGCACGAGCTGCCGCAACATCCCCTGTTTGAGCAGGGCTACAGCACCGTGGGCGACTGGCATTCCAGTGCACCCGACGATGGCTTGGGCCGCGCCAGCCGCTTTGGCGGTCGCCATCAGGAGTGCGGCTTGCATCTGCCGGAAACCTTGGTGGAAGGCGCCGGGATTTGAGCGATGCGGCGTTGGCTGCTGATTGGCAACAGCCGCTGGCATTGGGCGGCTCTCGCGCCTGATCAGTCGCTTCAGCTCTGGCACACCAGTGCGGCCGCTGGCATTAAGCAGCTGCAGCAGGCTCCTGTGGCCTGGGCTGCTGTGGGGCCTGTGCCAACAGAACTCGAGCGCTGGCAGCCGCAGCGGCTGCTCACAGCTGATGTGCCCTTG
>CAJWAH010000172.1 GCA_913020095.1 uncultured Synechococcus sp. | reverse complement strand
GCAATACGGGGTTGCTGGGGTCGTGCTGTTGGAGGAGCGCTAGGCCATGGCGGCTTTGCTGAGCGCTGGCCAGACAATCTTTGATGGCCTGCCAGGCCTGTTGATCCCCGCGGCGCCGGCAGCTTTCGCTGGCCAATTGCAACCCCCAGCTCAGTGAGAGCACCCACCAGTGCGCTCCCCCCTCGCTGGCCCAATGCAGCCGCTCATCGAGCCCACACATCGCTGGGGCGAGCGCCTCAGGGTGCAGGTTGGGATCGCTGCCCAGCAGTTGGGTGAGGCCTTGATAGCTGAAGCCGTAGCTGCCCACTTGGCCAGTGCAGAGCGGGTGCGCTTTGAGCCAGGCCAGGGCGTCATCGCCGTCTGTGGCTTCGGTGGCAAATCCGCTGAACTCGCCGCCCGAGTCGCCGCGTCCGCGCACATCCAGCACCAACACCAAATACCCCTGCTGGGCATACCAGCTGGGATGGGCGTAGACCACGGTTGAAGCGATCCGGGCCCCGTAGGGCTGGCGCATCAACAGGGCTGGAAAAGGTCCAGGGCCGCTGGGACTCCAAAGCAGGCCGCTGAGTTCAACCCCGTCCCGCAGCGGCAGGGAAACGGGGGAGCCGATCACGGCAATCAGCGCACGTCAGGGCAATACATGCCCACCACATAGGTGGTGAGGATTTCGGCGTCCAAGGGGCTCAGGCCTTGCTGGGCGGCGGTGGCCTGAATGGCTGCCGGATCGTGGGCTTTCTGGCCGCTGGCGTTGAGCTTGCGGAATTGACCGCAGAGCTGGGTGGCCAACTGCTTGTTCTGCTTGACGGTCTCGAGCAGCTGGCTTGCTGCTGCGTTGGCGCTGCCCAGGCTGAAACAGGCAGCCAATCCCAACACCAGGTGTAAATGGCGGCGCTGCAGCATCGAGAGACCCGTACGGCTGTTTTTATTTCAGTCGTCGGAAAACCCCTTGGGGGGCTTGACGGTGTCAGTTCTTGGTCCGACCCGTCGCAGGTTGGACCAGGCTCACTTCGCCGCTGCGCAGGTCTTTGGTGGCTTCTGCCAGCACGGTGGGCTTGCTGCTGCCATTGCTCTGGGCCTGCAGTTGCCGCAGCCGCACATGCACCAAGCCATCGCTGCTGTTGCGCCCGCCGCCCCGCAGATTGCTGGCCACTTGCTCTGCGCTCGGGCCGGCGGCCTCAAGAGGGAAATCAGCACCGGCGGCAGCCACCACCAAATTGCTGCCGTTGTCGAACACCACCGGCACCACCAGGGCGCCCTCAATGCTGCTGCGCGGGCTGTAGCTGATGGCAAACGCGCCGCAACCTGCGGCTAGCAGCAGCGTGAAGCTGCTCACCCCCACCAGCCGAAAGCGCACGCCCCAACCGAGCACAAAGGCCAGCACGGTCAGCACCAGCAGCACACCTCCGGCAATGGCCAGCCAGCTACCGGCCTTTAACAGCAATGGATCAGCCACCATGGAGCGTCCGGGCAAACGAACCTATATTGCGCCGACTCCGGACAAAAAGCGCCGTCGGGCATGGGGCGATCGATCCGGCGTGTGCTTCTTCCCCTCTCGAGCGCGGCGCTGCTGACGCTTGCCGGTTGCTCAACCCAGCCGCGCTGGGATGCCGAGGGCTTTCACAACTGGCTTGAACAGCAACTCAGCGCTGGTTTGAACCATCCCGTTGAGCTGGGCCCGCTGCTGGGGTTTGGTCTGCAGGGCTTGGAATTTGGCCCCACGCGCGTTTTGCCCTCGGCCTCAGATGGCTCGGCGATGTCGGTTGAGCGCCTGACCCTGCTGCCCGATCTGATCGGCAGCGTGCGCCAAACCAGTGCTGTTGCAAAAATCGGCCTGGGCAATTTGCAGCTGCAGCTGCAGCGCAATGGCCAAGGGCGCCTGTGGACCTTCCCGCAACTCTCCGGGAAAGCGCCGCCGCGGCTGCGCTTGAAGCTGCACCTCCTCGATGCGGCGCAATTCAGCATTGATGGGGCTCGGCCCTGGCGCTTCACCGCTGGCCGCCTTGATCTCAACTTGGCCAGTGAGCAACTGCGCTTCGCTGGTGCCTTTCGGCCCAAGGGCTTAGGCCCGCGCCAAACCCAGCTGGAGATGCGTGTCCAGAACCGCTGGGGCGGCCGGCCAGTCTTGGATCTGCGCCTGCAGATGCGGCGCCTGTCATTGCCGGCATTGGGCAGCCTGGCGGCGGCTTGGCCCACGCAGCTCAGCTCTGGAGAGGCCTCGGGGGTCTTGCGGCTGAACCGTCAAGGCCAGCAATGGCGCTGCCAGGGGCCTTTGCAGCTCAAGCAGCTGCGCATCGATGCGTTCAGCAGTCCGCAGCAGCGTTGGCGTTGCGGCGGAACCAGCCTGGAGCTGAAAACCAGCCCCTGGCGCTGGGACGATCGCCGCGGTGATGCCGCCGCCAAGTTGTCCTGGCGCGGGGCCCCATGGCGCAGCCTCAGCTTGCAGCGGTTGCAAGTGCGCTCGGGCACCTCTCGCCTGCTGGCTGAAGGCCAGCTGCGGCCTGATCTGGAGCTCAAACTCAACAGCTTGCAGCTGGATCCCAGCTGGTTGGGGCTGGCGGGTCAGCCCCTGATGGCGCGCGGCCAGGGCCGAGATGGTGTTTGGCGGCTGCAGCTCGAAGCTCCAGAACTAACCAGTGCGATTGGCTCCTTTGGCTTACGCGGAGCAGCCGATGCGCGCTGGGGCAGTGGCGACCCCCTGCTTGAGCTCGATAGCCAACTGGAGCTCAAACGGCTGGGCAGTGCGGCTCCGCCTGTGGCCATCCAGCCGCTGAGGCTCGCCATCCAGCGTGAGGCCAATGCCTTGGTGTTCAAGGGTGATGCCCGCCTCGATGCCCTGAGCCCTGTGGAGCTGCAAGGCCGTTGGTCAGACGCTGGCCTCAAGGCTGAACTCAGCATTGAGGATCTGCCCTTGCAAAGGCTGGATCCTGAACTGGGCGGTGAATTGGCCGGTCGCTTGAACGTGGAAGGCAAGGCCAAGCAGCCCAAGGTTTCGGCCCGATTCAGCCTTTTGCAACCCAGCATCGCTGGCCTGCAGTCACCTGAGCTGTGGCAGGGCCGCTGGCAACCGGGCTCCTTGCGCTTGTCATCCGCCAGCACCCAGGTTTTGGCCCGGTTGAAGGACAACCGTTTGCAGTCCTTGCAGGCGGTGAAAGGCGATGGAACCATCAGCGTGGTTCCCAATGGCGGCGCCTATCGCTGGGCCGCGCGGCAGTGGGCTTTGGCTCCGTTGCATTTGGGCCTGCGCGGTAACCGGCCTTTACCGCTCAATGGCGTGCTGGAGGGGGGCGGCCGGCTTGGCCTCGATCCGCTGTTGCTGCAGGGCCAAGCCAGCGTGAGCGATCCAGCACTGGCTTGGATCAAAGGACGCCAGCTGCAGCTCAATGGTTTCTTGCGTTATCCCGGCTTTGACTTCAGCGCCCAGCTGCTGCCCCAAGGCAGTGGTTCGGTGCAGTTGAGCAGCCGCGGCGCTTGGAATGGCCCGCTGAATCTGCAAGCTGAAGCGCGCAAGCTCCAGCCCGGTGGGGTCTTGAGGCTGCTTCAAGATTTGCGGCGTCCAGCGGCCCAACGCCCCGATGGCCGTGCCAGCGATCTCGGCAGCTTTGCCATCGACACCCTTGGCGCCAGCTTGGATGCGCAAATCAAGGCGCTTCAGGAGGCGCAGGCACGCCTAGCCCTTGAGCGTCCAGCCAAGGGCAA
>CAJWAH010000171.1 GCA_913020095.1 uncultured Synechococcus sp. | reverse complement strand
GTTTTTGGCTGAGCATGCCCCGGCCAATCGCCGCGGCCTGGTCACGATTTGGGGCCTCTGGGGTTCGGTGTTGGGCATGCTGCTGGGCTCAGCCGCTGGGACGCTGCTCTCCAGCAGCTTGAGCGCCACCCAAATGCACAACTGGGGCTGGCGCGTGCCCTTTGCCCTGGGGCTGTTGGTGGCCCTCACGGGTCTGGCTCTGCGTCGCAGCCTCCATAGCGAAACGCCACCAACTACAGCCTCCCGCCCACTGCAAGACTTAGCTCGCTATCAGGGCGCAGTGCTGCGTGTTCTGCTGCTCAATGTCGCCAGCAGCGTCGCCTTCTACACGGCCTTCGTCTACGTGATCACCTACATCCAAACCGAAGCAGGGCAGAGCGAAAGCGTTGCACTCGCCCTCAACACCCGTGTAATGGGATTGCTGTTGATCTTTTACCCAATCGCCGCCTGGATCTCGGATCGGCTTGGGCGCAGGCCATTGCTGATCACTGGTTCACTATTCCTACTGCTCGCAGGCTTGCCAATTTTTCAACTCCTTCACAGCGGCAATCCCGCATGGATCACCAGGGGGGAAGTGCTGCTGATGTTGGCGGTGGCGCTGCTGGCTGGAGCCAAAAACCCAGCAAATGTCGAATTGATGCCGCAAGCGGTTCGCTGCACTGGCTTGGCCCTGGCTTTCAATGTCGCCGAGGGGTACTTCGGCGGCACCACCCCGCTGATCGCCAGTTGGTTGGTGAGCAGCAGTGGCAATCCGCTGCTGCCGGGTTACTGGGTTGCCTTGGCTGGAGCCATCACCTTGATCACCGCGCTGTGGTTCACCCCCGAGAGCTGCCGGCTCCCCTTGCAGCGCCTATGACAAGGAAGCAGCGGTTGAGCCTTCCATGAAGAAGTGGCTCCCAATCCTGGTGCTGGGGCTCACCCAATTCGTCATGGTGCTCGATGGCACGGTGATGAACGTCTCCATCACCGAGGTGGTGGGTGATCTGGGCACAACCACCAGCAACATGCAGCTGGCCATCGCCACCTTCACGCTGACGATGGCGGCGTTGATGCTGGCTGGCGCTGGCCTTGGCACGCGCCTTGGACTGCGGCGCACCTTTGTGATTGGCAATGTCATCTATGCCATCGGCTCATTAACCACCGCCTTCGCCCCTGGCTTTGCAGCCCTGTTTATCGGCTGGTCGTTGGTGGAGGGTTTAGGGGCTGCCCTGGTGGTGCCGGCCATCGCTGCCCTGGCGGCCGTGAATTACAGCGGCCGTGAGCGGGCCATGGCCTATGGCGTTCTCGGCGGCATTGCTGGAGCGGCTTCAGCCGCAGGCCCCCTGATTGGCGGCTGGATGACCACCTACCTCTCCTGGCGCTGGGTGTTTGGGTTTGAGACGCTCATCATCTTGCTGTTGGTGCTGCCCTTGCACCGGCGCATCGTTGACCAACGCCCAACGGCGGTTCAAGGGAGATTTGATTGGCTCGGCGTGCTGCTTTCAGCGCTGTCGATGGGGCTGATCGTGCTGGCTTTGGTCTCCGCCAGCACCTGGGGCTTGATTCAACCGATCAATCCACCGTTCACGCTCTGGGGGTTCTCACCAACGATGCCGATGGTGGTGGTGGGAGCCCTGGTGGCCTGGGGCTTCTTCAGTTGGCAGGAGCACTTGCAAACCCATGGCGGCGCCCCCTTGGTGGGACTGGATCTGCTGAGCCTGGCCAGCCTGCGCGCGGGCTTGGCCTCGCAACTGGTGCTCTATTTCATCGTCGCGGGAACGTTCTTTGTGATCCCGCTGTATCTACAAACCGTGCTCGAGCTCAACGCGCTGGAGTCGGGGATTCGCATGCTGCCGATGTCGGTGTGCCTGTTTTTGGTAGCCCTGATTGGCTCACGGCTAGCCCGCCGTCGTTCCCCGCGGCAATTGATCCGCGCGGGCCTTTTGATCGCCTGCGGGGGCCTGGTGTTGATGATCAGCGCCATCCGCCCCCAAGCCGACAGCATGCTGTTCAGCTTGGCCATGGCCTCGATCGGCATTGGCATCGGTCTGGCCATCTCCCAGATCGGCAACGTCAACCTCTCATCAGCCGATCAAAGCCGCAGCACCGAAATCGGTGGCATGCAAGGCACAGCGCAAAACCTGGGGGCCTCTCTCGGTGTTGCCATCGCTGGTACAGCCCTGTTCATTGCCCTCGGCAATCAGCTCACCACCACGGTGAACAACAATCCTTTGATCAATCCAGTGCTCAAGCAGGCCACTGAAGCGGCCCAAAAGAAGGGAATTCAAGTGGTAACGCCAGAACTGCTGGCCAGCCATTTGCAGCAGGCCGGTGTGCCCAACGACCAAATTCAGCTCATCTCAGAGGACTACACCAGCAGCAAGTTGCAGGCCCTGCGGCTTGGTCTGGGCCATGTTCTGGTGGTTGCCTTGTTGGGGCTTCCGCTCACGCGCGGGCTTCCCCGCCGTCCGCTTTAACAAAGCGCATGAGCCCCCAACTCAACCGGCCCGCTTCACCACCTTCGACCCAGTGGCCAAGGCCAGCATCCATCCGACTGAGGTAACCAGCGCTGATGCGGCCCACCAGATCATCATGTCGTTGCCGTAGTTCCTGGCGTACACGGTCGTAATGGCGCACCAGCATCGGCGTCTTGTCTTGCCAGACCTCGCGAACCAAACCCACCGCCTCAGCCCACTGCAAGTAACGCTGCGGAGAGGCCAAATCTGGAAGATGAATGCGGTCGAGAATCGGCTGCAGCAAATCCATGGCCACCCCATCAGCAGCCATGGGGTCGGTGAGCACAAAAATGCCGCCTGGCTTTAACAGCCTGGCCACCTCTTCAAGAACGCGCGCCCGATGACCAGAGTGGAGAATGGCATCTTGGCTCCAGATCAAATCAGCGCAGCCATCGGCCAAGGGAACCGACTCAAACGACGCATCGTGAACCGTGATGCGATCAGCGAGGCCCGCCTCGACGTTGAGCTGGCGATGGCGTTGGTTCTCGACGGCAGAAATGTTGATCGCCTGAACCTGCACCCCATAGGTCGCCGCCAGCAAACGCGAGGCACCGCCATAGCCCGAACCCAAATCCACAACACAGCCACCGGCCGGAACGGGGCCAGCCAACTCCAGCAACGCTGAAACAGTGCGTCGACTGGCCGTTGCAATGGCCTCGGTGGGGTTGTCGTATAAGCCGATATGGATATCCTCCCCGCCCCAGACCTCGGCATAAAAATGATCAGCATCCGCGCTGTCGTAGTAATCGGCGGCCACAGTCGCCGCAGCGGAGGTATTCGGAAGGCTCACAGCGGCAGGCTCAAATCTGGGTTGGTTCGTTGTCGAAGCGGTAGGCCTTTTGCGCCACATGAACATAAAAGTCTGGGTTGTTATGGCTGTGCTCGTAATCGCCATAGCTGTTAATGGTCTGGAAGCCCACTTCTCCCATCAACCGGCGCACATAGTCGTAACGCAAGGGGAACATGTTGAGGTGATAGGTACTGCCATCGCTGAAGGAATAACGGAACCTCGCCAACCCATCATCAACATGCTCAGGCCCCACCTCAACATCGCTGCCGCAGTACACCGTGGCCTTGCCATTACCGACAGCTGAGCCGCCCTCAAGCAGGCGGTCGTAATTGCGATGATCAAGGATGAGCAGCCCATTGTGCTTGAGCACGGCGTAATACTCAGCCAAAGACTTGCGGCGATCACGCTCACGGAACAGATGGGTAAAGGAATTACCCAGACAAATCACAGCGTCGT
>CAJWAH010000170.1 GCA_913020095.1 uncultured Synechococcus sp. | reverse complement strand
GCCATGCTGTACAGGCAGAGTTATGTATCGCCGATTTGCATGATTGCGATTGGCTTGCTGCTGATCAGCTTGAAGGTTTCTGCAATGTCATCCAATCGCTGGCTGGTGTATTTGCAGGTTGCGGTTCTGATTCTTCCGCTCGCCATCTATGTACGCCCTCTGAATAAGGCATTTGGTTTCCGTAAAACCCATTTTGTTGCGATGCAGCGCAACATGCTGGCTGAGCTGGATCGGCGTATCACCTGGTTTCACTGCGTGGGTTTGGAAGGGCAGCTGGCTAGCGGGCAGCGTTCCAATTGCGCTGATTCGCGCCGTTTTGAAGCCCATGGATCAATCCGCCGGCGTGCAAGGCCCCCCATCCGCCACAGGCCAGATGAGGTTCTTGGTCAAATCTCTGCCGTTGAAGCTGCCCAGCGCTTGGACTCCCGCCGCTCCAACTTGATGAAGCGTCTTTATTTGGTGCGAGTGGCGCCCACGGGCCAAGCATTCGTGGTCTCTGGCAAGCAAACCCCAGAGCCAAAGACCGGGGATTACCTCCTGGAGCTCCAACCCAGCGGTGCCCAACGCCAGTGGTTGGTGCAAGGCGCCTAGTTCTGCAGCCTCCGCCGCACCGACTCGCGGTGACTGTGCAATCCCTCATGGGCTGCTAATTCCATGATTGCGGCGCCCGTGGCTTCAAGCGCCTGGCGGTTGAAGTTGATCAAGCTGGTGTGGCGCATGAATGTTTCCACGCTCAAGGCGCCAGCAAAGCGGGCTGTCCCCGAGGTGGGCAGGGTGTGATTAGGCCCAGCGAGGTAGTCGCCCGCTGCTTCTGGGGTGTGTTGTCCCATAAAGATCGCGCCGGCCTGCTGAATGCGTTCGGCCAGCGCGGCTGGTTCTTGCACCAACAACTCCAGATGTTCAGGAGCAAAGCGATCGGAGAGCTGGGCGGCTTGCTCGAGCGAATCGCAGAGCACCATCAAGCCCCAATCGCGAATGGACGCTTCTGTCACCTCGCGCCTGGGGTGGTCCTCCAGTTGCGCGGCAATCGCCTCGGGCACTTCTTGCACCAGGCGGCTGCTGGTGGTGAGCAGGATCGCTGCAGCCAGGGGGTCGTGCTCGGCTTGGGCCAGCAAATCCGCCGCCACCAGCTCGGCTGAGGCGCTGTCATCGGCGATCACCAACACTTCGCTGGGCCCAGCCAGCGAATCAATGCCAACCCGGCCATACACGCTTTTTTTGGCCAGGGTCACAAACAAATTGCCAGGTCCGGTGATCACGTCCACCGCTGGGATCGACTCGGTGCCAAAGGCCAGCGCTGCCACGGCTTGGGCACCGCCAACGCTGTAGATCTCATCGATGCCGGCCACGTGGGCGGCCGCCAACACAGCAGGGTTGACCTGCCCGTCTGGCCCTGGCGGGGTGACCATCACCACCTGCTTCACCCCCGCCACTTGCGCGGGGATGGCGTTCATTAACACCGTGCTGGGGTAGGCCGCGCGGCCGCCAGGCACATACAGCCCGGCTTTGTTGACCGGCCGCCAGCGCCTGCCAAGGCGTTCCCCATGGGGACCTTTGAGCTCGATGTCCTGCGGCAGTTGTTCGCGGTGAAAAGCGCTGATGCGCCGATGGGCCAGTTGCAGGGCGTCGCGCAAAGCCAGGGGAGCGCTCTGCCAGGCCGCTTCAATCGCGGCTGGATCCACCTTCAGGCAGTCGAGCAAAACCCCGTCAAAACGCTCGGTGTACTCATTGAGGGCTGCATCGCCGCGCTCTTTGACAGCCTCCAGAACGGCATCCACGGTGGCTTGCGCTGCAGCGACGCCACTGGAGTGGGTTCTCGCTTCGATTTGCCGCAGACGATCAACGGCCGCGACAGGGTCGTTGAGCAGCTGCATCATGGCGTCTGTCGAGACAACAACTGACGCTAAGCCACCTCTAGGGAAGGCTGTGGAGTTAGGATCTTTGTTTGTCGATCTGCGGCCCCGAAACTTCTGTGGCGAATAACAAGTCTGCTCGTAAGCGCATCGAGATTGCTGAGCGCAACCGCCTGCACAACCGCAGCTATGTGTCGGCGCTGCGCACCTTGATGAAGCGCTGCTTCACCGCCTGTGAAAGCTATGGCAGTGAGCCCGGCGAGCCGGCCAAGAAAGCCGTCAAGGAGAGTCTGAACGCTGCTTTCAGCAAGATTGATAAGGCTGTCAAGGTGGGCGCACTGCATCGCAATGCCGGCGCTCACCAGAAGTCACGCCTGAGCGCTGCTGTCAAAAAGGCCATTGATCCGGCTCCTGCGGCCAAGGCCTGATTTCATCGGTCAAACTGGCAGCTGAACCCGCCCAGATCCGGTGAGTGCTGCCCCACCTCTGATCGATAGCCACTGCCACATCGTTTTTCGGCAGTTCGACGACGATCTTGATGTGATCGCAGCCCGCTGGCGCGAAGCGGGCGTTCAATCGTTATTGCATGCCTGCGTCGAGCCATCCGAGATCCCTGGGATCCGGGCGCTGGCTGATCGTTTCCCTGAATTGCGTTATGGGGTGGGGGTTCACCCCCTCGATACCGAGCATTGGCAAGCCGACACTCCTGAGGTGCTGCGTGAAGCGGCGGGTGCTGATTCGCGCGTGGTGGCGATTGGTGAACTCGGTTTGGACCTGTTTCGAGCCACCAACCTCGATGAGCAGTTGGCCATGCTGGTGCCCCAGCTTGATTTGGCTGAAGAGCTCGGGCTGCCAGTGATCATTCATTGCCGCGATGCGGCTGAGCCGATGCTGGCCCTGCTGGAGAAGCGCCGAGCTGCTGGCCACAGCATTCAAGGGGTGATGCATTGCTGGGGAGGCACCCCAGCTGAGATGCATGCGTTTTTGGCCTATGGCCTCTACATCAGCTTCAGCGGCACGGTGACCTTCCCGAAGGCCACAGAAACCCATGAGTGCGCCCAACAGGTGCCTGAGGACCGGTATTTAGTGGAAACCGATTGCCCCTTCCTCTCGCCAGTGCCCAGGCGGGGCAAGCGCAATGAGCCCGCGATGGTGCGCCATGTGGCTGAGCGGGTGGCCGAGTTAAGGGGCCAGAGCTTGGAGCAGGTGGCACGCCGCAGCAGCGCCAATGCCAGCAAACTGTTCGCGCTGCCTTACCAGCCTCAAGCGGAGCCTGCCAACATCAGTCAAGAAGGTTGACAGAGGTTGGACCTGGCTGGGTAAGATCGAACATTGCCCTGCCGTAGCTGGTAGGTCAGTGTTGCTGGCGTTTCTCTTGATCTCTCGCCTCTGATTAAGCCTTCACGGGGCCGCTTCTCAGCTTGCTGGGGGCGGCCGTTGGTGTGGTCAGGCAGAGATTGATGGTGCGGACAGCAGCTTCTTCCTCAATCCGTTCAGGTCTCCGAATGAGCAGCGCGATTCAGGTCGCCAAGACCGCTACCTACCTCCCTGATCTTGTGGAGGTGCAGCGGGGGAGCTTCAAGTGGTTTTTGGATAGAGGCCTAATCGAGGAGCTGGAGAGCTTTTCGCCGATTACCGATTACACCGGCAAGCTTGAGCTTCACTTTGTCGGCAGTGAATACCGCCTGAAGCGTCCTCGCCACGATGTGGAAGAGGCCAAGCGCCGCGATGCCACCTTCGCGTCGCAGATGTATGTCACCTGCCGCCTGGTCAACAAAGAGACTGGCGAAATCAAAGAGCAGGAGGTCTTCATCGGCGAGCTGCCGCTGATGACCGAGCGGGGCACGTTCATCATCAACGGCGCTGAGCGCGTGATCGTGAACCAGATCGTGCGCA
>CAJWAH010000169.1 GCA_913020095.1 uncultured Synechococcus sp. | reverse complement strand
AGTGTGGAGGCGCTGCAAGAGCGCTTGACAGCCATCACCGCCCGGTTGCAGCAACTGGAGGCCAAGCTGCTGCCATGAGCCTCGGTTTCTCTCGCCGTGATGCCCGCTTTTGCGGCATGGGGCAGCAACCCGGCGTGATCCTGCTGGTGCTGTTGATGTTTTTCAGCGCCATCGGCATGCGGCTGGTGTGGATGCAACTGCTCCACGGCGCTGAGAACCGCGTTGCTGCTGATGAGAACCGCATCCGTTTGATGCCCCGCTCGCCCATCCGGGGGCGGTTGCTCGACCGCAAAGGACGTGTGCTGGCCAGCAGCAAACTCACCTACACCCTGTTCATTGAGCCTCGGCTGGTCACCGATGAGCAATGGCCGGCCTTACGGGAACGCTTGGCGGGTTTGCTGCAGCTTGATCCCAAGGGCCTGGATCAAGCGCGTGAGCGCGGCACGGGCAAAGACGGCTACCGGATCCCGTTGGTGAATGGACTGCAGCCCGAGCAGGTGCTGCGTTTTCAAGAGCAGAACCTGGATCTGCCTGGCGCCAGCGTGGACATGGACATCCTGCGCTTCTACCCCCACGGGATGTTGGCGTCCCACACCTTGGGCTACACCCAGCCGATCACCGAAGACGAATACGACGTCTTGATTGATAAGGGCTACAAGATCCGCGACCGGATTGGCCGTATTGGCGTGGAAGCGGCCTACGAAAGCCATCTGCGCGGCAAATGGGGCGGCCAGATGTTGGAGGTGAATGCCAACGGAGAGGTGCAGCGCTATCTGGGTGACCGCCCGTCCAAGGCCGGAAAAGACCTCACGCTGACGATCGATCTGGATCTGCAACGGGCCGCGGAGAAGGCCCTCGCCGACAAGCGCGGTGGCGCCATTGTGGCCATGAATCCCACCACCGGGGCGATTCTGGCGATGGCCAGCAAGCCCAATTTCGACCCCAACTTCTTCTCCAAGCTGATCACCACGCAGCAGGAATACGACGCCCTGTTCAAGTCGCCCAACAAGCCGCTCTTCAGCCGGGCGATGAATGCCTACAACCCAGGCAGCACCTGGAAAGTGGTGACTGGTATGGCGGGGATGGAATCGGGCAAGTTCCCCGCTGGCACCAAGCTTCAGACCATGGGCTGCATCACCTATGGCGGCCACTGCTTCCCGGATCACAACGGCGCCGGTTTTGGCACCATCGGCTACGAAGATGCGCTGCGCTTCTCCAGCAACACCTTCTTCTATCAAGTGGGTGTTGGCGTGGGGTCGCGTGAGCTCTACAAAGCCTCCAAGCTCTTAGGTTTTGATGGCCCCAGCGGGATTGAGATCGGCTACGAGGAGAGCCCTGGGTTGGTGGGAAATGAAGACTGGGCCAATGAAGGTCGCGGTTGGGCGGAACCTGGAACCACCCCTTGGATTCCAGAAGACATGGCCTCAGCCTCCATTGGCCAGTCGATTGTTGAGATCACGCCATTGCAATTGGCCCGCGCCTACAGCGTGTTTGCCAATGGCGGTTACTTGGTGACGCCCCACCTGGCTGATCAAGGACAGGATTGGACGGCTCCGCCGCTGCGCACCAAGGTGGACATGAAGCCCAGCACCCTGGAAACCATTCGCGCCGGCCTGCGCAAGGTGGTGGCCGATGGCACCGGCTATGGCCTTAATGATCCTGCCCTTCCCCCTGGGGCTGGCAAAACAGGAACTGCAGAAGACAGCCAACGGGGCGGTCCGGACCATGCCTGGTTTGGCTGTTTCTCTCCCTACGACAACCCTGAAATCGTGGTGGCTGCCTTTGCGCAGAACACCCCAGGCGGTGGATCAGTGCATGCCCTGCCGATGGCCAAAAAGGTGCTCTTGGCCTGGCATTCGCAGAAAGCTGATTAACGCGCAGCCTTCAGGCTGCTGTGGTGAGGTTGGTCTCCAAGACTTGGCGGTAGTAACCGCGCAGTTGTTCGGTTGCACCGGCCCAACCCCAACGCTCGGCTTCGCTGCGGGCGGCATTGCGTAGGCCTTGGCGCTCAATGTCGTTGCCCAGCAGTTTGCGGGTGGCTTCGATCAGGCTGGCGGCACCGCCATCGGCCCCATCGGGTTCATAGAGGCAGCCGTTGGTGCCATCGCTAATGATGTCGGGGATACCGCCGCGGTTAGCGCCCACCACTGGGCAACCGGCGGCCATGGCTTCCAGCAACACCAGCCCAAGGGTTTCGGTGCTTGATGGGAACAGGAAGGCATCGCCGCTGGCATAGGCGCTGGCCAGTTCTTCCCCAGCCAAGTACCCCACAAAGGTGGTGGCGGTGCCTTCAAAGTGCTTTTCCAGCTGCTGGCGGTGGGGCCCATCACCCACTAGGGCCAGGCGCGCGTCGGGCAGGGCGTTCAGAACGGGTTTGATCCGCTCGATTTGTTTTTCAGCGGAGAGCCGCCCCACATACACGAGCAGAGCGCCGCGGTCGTCGTGTTCTCCCAGCAGTCGCTTGCGCATGGCGTCGCTGCGCAGTTCGGGGCGGAACAGATCGGTGTCGACACCGCGCTGCCACAGGGCGGTGTGCTGAATTCCTTTGTCGCTCAGCTCCTGCACCATCGCGGTGGAGGTGCAGAGGTTCAGCACCGCTTGGTTGTGGGCAGCTTTGAGCAGTTCCCAGAGCAGGGGCTCCAGCATGCCCATGCCGTAGTGCTCCAGGTACTTCGGCAGGTGGGTGTGGTAGCTGGCAATCAGCGGAATCCCTTTGCTCTTAGCCAGCCAGATGCCGCCCAGGCCCAGCACCGCAGGATTCACCACATGCACCAGGTCGGGCTGGAAGTCATCGATGGCTTCGGAGACCGCTGGTCTGGGCAAGGCCAGCTTCAGCTCGGGGTACAGCGGTAGGGGCATCGCTGGGACGCCCACCACCTTGGCGCCCATGTAGTGGCTTGGCGCCCCTTCTGGGCAGAACACCACCACCTCATCGCCTGCTTCCACCAGGTGGCGCACCGTTTTGGTCAAACGGGTGACGATCCCGTCCACCTTGGGCAGGAAGGTTTCTGTGAAGAAGGCGATCTTCACGGGGCGTTAGCGGGCAATGGCCTGCTCTTGGGTCTTGGTCCAGGCGGACGTGCAGAGGATCCGGTTGCGGTCGCAGCGGTCGGCATAACGGGTGGCGATCTCCACCACTTCCTTCAGCAAGCCGTCATCGAGGGTTGTGGGATTGAGGCCCAGCTCGATGAAGCAGCGGTTGTCCACGATCAGATCGTTTTCCACCGCTTCGTTGCGGGGATTCGGCAGGTTGTTCACCTGCGCGCCGGTCAGCGCCGCCACCTTCTTGGCCAGTTCGCCCACCTGATGGCTTTCGGTCATCTGGTTGAAGATTTTGACCCGCTCGCCTTTGACCGGAGGGTTGTCCAAGGCCAGCTGCACGCAGCGCACCGAGTCGCGGATGTGGATGAAGGCGCGGGTCTGGCCGCCGGTGCCATGCACGGTGAGCGGATAGCCAATGGCCGCCTGCATCAAGAAGCGATTCAAGACCGTGCCGTAGTCGCCGTCGTAATCAAAGCGATTGGTCAGGCGTGGATCGCGGTCGGTGGCTTCGGTGTTGGTGCCCCAAACGATGCCCTGGTGCAGGTCGGTAATGCGGACCTGATCGTTTTTGTTGTAGTAGAGGAAGAGCAGCTGATCCAGCGTCTTGGTCATGTGATAGACGCTGCCCGGGCTGGCGGGGTGGAGGATCTCCTCCTCAAAACGGCTGCCATCGGGCTGGGGCACTTCCACCTTCAGGTAGCCCTCAGGGATGGTGGCGCCGCGGT
>CAJWAH010000168.1 GCA_913020095.1 uncultured Synechococcus sp. | reverse complement strand
CGCACGGCCCAGGGTCCGGTGTTGATGCGCTTGCTGCCGGGCGAATCGATTGTGGGAGCCGCGGCCACTGCAGCCGGAGGCGATGTGCTGCTGATCAGCCAGTTGGGCCAGCTCAAACGCCTCGGAATCGACCATCTACGCCGCTGCCAACGGGGCGCCATTGGCGAAATCGGTCTGCGCTTTGAGCAGCGCAACGATGCCCTCACCGATCTGCGCAGCACCACAGCGCGGCTCAGCGTGGAAACCCAAGCCGGCAGCCTGCGTTTGGCCAGCGACTCACTGCCTGTGGAAGATGGCCGCGGCACTGGTCAACAGCTCAAGCTGCCCAAAGGCCAAACCGTGCAACGGCTGTTGCCCCTGATCGACGGCTAAGGCGGCGCCCTAGGACTTCAGAGCCGCAGCAACCCCAGCTGGCTCCAGCATCAACTTGCTCTTGCGCATGCCGTCTTCCACAGGAATCGGATAGTTGCCGTCAAAACAGGCCGAGCAGAAATTCTCGCTTTGCTCTTGGGCGCAATGGAGCATGCCTTCACGGCTCAGATAGGCGAGGGAATCCACGCCGAGATGGGCTTCAATCTCCTCGAGCTCCAAGCGTGCAGCAATCAGCTGATCTTGGGTATCGGTGTCGATTCCGTAGAAGCAGGGATGGGTCACGGGCGGTGAACTGATGCGCATGTGCACTTCACTGGCACCGGCATCACGGAAAGCCTGCACCAACTTGCGGCTGGTGGTGCCCCGCACGATCGAGTCATCGATCACAACAATGCGCTGCCCCTCAAGAACATCGGGCAAGGGGTTGAGCTTGACGCGAATGCCGGCCTCACGCATCGCCTTGGTGGGCTGAATGAAGGTGCGGCCCACATAGCGGTTTTTGATCAAGCCATCGCCGAAGGGAATCCCACTGGCTTGGGAGTAGCCAATGGCGGCGGGAATACCGGAATCGGGCACACCAATCACCAGATCGGCTTCCACCGGTGACTCCTGCGCCAACCGCTGGCCGATGCGCTTGCGGTAGCTGTAAAGGGATTCGCCAAAAAAGCGGCTATCGGGGCGCGCGAAATAGATCAGCTCAAAGACGCAGAGCTTGGGGGTTTCCTCAATCCAGCGGCTGCGGAATGGTTGGGCTTCCCCGCTGTGGAAACGCACCAATTCACCGGCGGCCACATCGTCGTGGAAGCGAGCCCCAACGATGTCGAGACCGCAGGTTTCACTGCTCAGCACCCAAGACGGCACCTCAGCCTCGGGCAATGAACCAAACACCAGGGGGCGCAAGCCATGGCCATCACGCAGGCCATAGAGCGCATCAGGCGTTCCGATCACGAGGCTGAAGGCCCCTTGGCACTGACAGGCTGCCGCTTTGATCGCTTCATCCCAATCGAGCCCGGCCTCCACATGGGCCTGCACAGCAAAAGCAATCAGCTCGCTATCGGTGGTGCCGGTGGCCTGACAACCCTGCTGTTGCAGCTGATCGCGCAACTGCATGGCATTGACCAAATTGCCGTTGTGGGCCAAGGCAAAGGGACCCAACCGGGTCATCAACACCAGGGGCTGGGCGTTGCAAACCCGGGAACTGCCGGTTGTGGAATACCGGGTATGTCCGACAGCTAAATCGCCGGGCATGCGCTCCAGCACGTCTTGATCAAACACCTGGCTCACCAGGCCCATGTCTTTGTGAAGGCGAACCCGATCGCCCTCAAACGCGGCAATACCAGCGGCTTCCTGGCCGCGGTGCTGCAGGGCATAAAGCCCGAAATAACAAAGGCTGGACACCTGCTGGCCAGAGGCCAACACGCCAAAGACCCCACAGGCCTCTTCCATCCGATCCGGTGCCCCACCGGATTGTTCGGGCCCCTGAACGGTCACAGCAGCTGAGGCCTTCATGGTTGGTTAACCATTGTGCCCGAGTGCCGGCTGCTCCAAACGCCGCGGCAAGCCCTGTTGGTGGGCATGGGCCAAGGCATCGATCGCCACGTCCAGCAGGTCTTGATCGCCAACGCGCAGCTGCAATCGGGCATCAGCTTGAACTCGCCCCAAGCTCTGCGCCGGACATCCCGCTTGCTGCAGCGCCGTTTGCAGCGCAGGCCACGAGGCCTCAGGAACGCTGACCACCACGCGGGCCCCTCCTTCGGCAAACAGCAGCCGCTCCAAGCGTCCCGCACTTGGGACACTCAGCTGAGCACCGCAACCGGCCGCGACGGCCATTTCAGCCACAGCCACCAGCAAGCCACCATCCGAGACATCGTGGGCCGCACTGATCTGACCAGCGCGAATGCCTGAGCGCAGGGCCTGCTGCACCCGCTGCTCCAGCGCCAGATCCGTCTGGGGAGGCCGGCCGGTGCACAGCCCATGGCAGACCTGCAGAAAACTGCTGCCAGCCAAACCCACCCGTTCATCGTCCTGGGCCGTGTCCAGGGGCACGCCCAACAGCACCAGATGATCCCCGGCAGCACCTGCCGCTGGTTGGGGCCAGGCCAAGCCAACCAAGGTGTTGATGTTGTCCACCAGGCCAACCATGCCCACCACCGGTGTGGGCTGGATCGGTTGGATGCTGCCGTCGGGCAAGCGGGTGTCGTTGTAGAGGGAGACATTGCCTCCGGTCACTGGGGTTTGCAGCACCCGGCAGGCTTCCGAGAGGCCGCGGCAAGCCATGGCCAACTGCCAATAACCCGTCGGCGTTTCCGGCGAAGGGAAATTGAGGTTGTCGGTCACGGCAATCGGTTCGGCACCCACGCAGCTGAGGTTGCGGGCCGCTTCAGCCACAGCAGCCATGCCACCGCGCTCTGGATCGAGGGCAACCCAACGGTTGGGGCAATCCACGGTGGCCGCAACACCGCGCTGATTCATCGACTGCGGGTCATGGTCCTGCTGGGAGCGCAACCGCAACACCGCAGCGTCAGCCCCACCCGGTCTCACCACCGTGTTGGCCTGCACTTGATGGTCGTACTGACGCCACACCCAGCGCTTGCTGGCAATGGTTGGATCATCCAAAAGCTGCAGCAGGGTGGGCTCCACAGCCTCTGCAGCCAACGCTGGCAAGGAACCCTCCTGCCACTGCCAGTGCTGTTGCACCGCAGCGGGAGGTTCGCTGAGCAGTTCACGGCGGTTAATCGGTGTGTCTTCAGCCAGGGCCCGGGAGGGAACCTCCGCAGCCACCGCGCCGTTTTGGAGCACCCGCACCAGCGGTTCTTCCAAGACCCGGCCGACCACAGCGGCCTGCAAGCCCCAGCGACGGAAGCGCTGCATCAGCGGTTCTTCGCGGCCGGCTTGCACCACAAACAACATCCGCTCCTGGGATTCCGAGAGCAGGAATTCGTAGGCCGTCATGCCGGTTTCCCGGGCCGGAACCCGGTCGAGATCCAGCTCAATGCCGAGATCGCCCTTGGCGGCCATCTCCGCGCAACTGCAGGTGAGCCCAGCGGCACCCATGTCTTGGGCCGCCACCACATCACCACTTTGGAAAGCCTCGAGGCAGGCCTCGATCAAGCCCTTCTCCAAAAAGGGATCTCCCACCTGCACAGCGGGGCGGTCGTCGAGGCTGTCCTCACTGAGCTCAGCGCTGGCAAAGCTGGCGCCCCCCATGCCATCGCGGCCGGTGGTGCTGCCCACGTAAACCACAGGATTTCCAACACCGGAGGCCCCGGATCGCACGATCGTTTCGGTCTCCATCAAGCCCAAGGCCATGGCATTGACCAAGGGGTTACCGCTGTAGCTGGGATCAAAGGCCACTTCACCAGCAACGGTGGGCACACCAACGCAATTGCCGTAGTGGGC
>CAJWAH010000167.1 GCA_913020095.1 uncultured Synechococcus sp. | reverse complement strand
CAGCCTGGCCCAGGTGGAAGCCCTGCGGCCGCTGGTGCCTCCCGAAACCATGCCATTTGTTGGCGAGGTGCTCGGGCGGCTGCGCAGCAGCGTTGGCAACAACGCCACGGTGCTGGGTTTTGTGGGCGCTCCTTGGACCCTGGCCGCCTATGTGGTGGAAGGCAAAAGCAGCAAGAACTATGCGGTGATCAAGGCCATGGCCTTCCGCGAGCCTGAGCTGCTGCACAAGCTGCTCAACCACTTCGCTGAATCCATCGCCACTTACCTGCGCTATCAGATCGATTCCGGCGCCCAGGTGGTGCAGATGTTTGATTCCTGGGCCGGTGAGCTGAGCCCCGCGGACTACGACACCTTTGCGGCTCCTTATCAGCGCAAGGTGGTGGAGCTGGTCAAGCAGACCCACCCCGACACCCCGATGATTCTCTACATCTCCGGCAGCGCCGGGGTGCTGGAGCGCATGGGCCGCACCGGTGTGGACTTCATCTCGCTCGATTGGACCGTCGACATGGCCGATGGCTGTGCTCGCCTGCCCCACCACTTGGGCGTGCAGGGCAATGTGGACCCTGGCCTGCTGTTCGGCACCCCCGAAGCCATCCGCGCCCGCATCGATGACACGGTGCGCAAAGCCCGCGGCCGGCGCCACATCCTCAACCTGGGCCACGGCATCCTGCCGGGCACACCTGAGGAAAACGGTGCCGCCTTCTTTGAAGCTGGCAAAACCGTGATGGATCGCATCGGGGCACGCGTGTGAGCAGCGCCCCAGCGCGGATCCTGATCACCGGCGCCAGCGGATGCGTTGGTCAACACATCGCCAAGCAGCTGCTGGAGCAATCCGACGCAGAGCTGCTGCTGTGGTTGCGGGATCCAGCCAAGCTCACGGCCGTTCCCGCCAACCACCCGCGCATCACCTTGCTGGTGAGCGACCTGCGTGAGCAGCAGGCCCATGCGGACGAGCTCGCCACGGTCACCCGCGTGATTCACACCGCCACGGCCTGGGGCGATCCCGAACGGGCCCAGCAGGTGAATGTGGTGGCCGTGAAAGAACTGTTGGGGCGCCTTGATCCCAACAAGCTGGAGCAGGTGATCTACTTCTCCACCGCCAGCATCCTCAACCGCGATTTGCAGCTGCTGAGCGAGGCGGAGGCCTACGGCACCGAATACATCCAAACCAAAGCCATCTGTTTGGGGCAACTTGAGCAGCACCCCTTGGCCAACCGTTGCGTGGCGATTTTTCCCACGCTGGTGTTCGGCGGCCGCGTTGATGGCAATAGCCCCTTCCCCACGAGCTACCTCACGGCCGGATTGCGCGAGGCCTGCCGCTACCTCTGGCTCGCCCGCTGCCTCCGGGCCGATGCCAGCTTCCACTTCATTCATGCCGCTGATATCGCCCAGGTCTGCTGCCACCTGGCGCTCAACCCCCATCAAGCCAACCCCGAAGCCGGCCAAGGCGCTGTGCGGCGCTTGGTGCTGGGTCAGCCGGCGGTAAGCGTGAATCAAACCGTGGCGGAGCTCTGCCGCTGGCGCGGTGTGTGGCGGCCGCCTGGGATTCCGCTGTGGAACTGGCTGATTCAGCTGTTGATCAAAATCCTGCCGATCGAGATGAATGAGTGGGACCGCTTCAGCATTCGCCAACGCCACTTTGTGCACGATCCGATCAGCCCACCGGAGCGCTTTGGCATGACCTCCCACGCCGCCACGCTGGAGGCCGTGTTTGAAGACGCCGGACTACCCAGGCGCGGCGCTCTCTAAATAGAACATGTCAAAGCATTGCAAGGCACCAATGGCTGTGCCTTGTGATCTCTAGGTTGTACGGGAACTTACCTACGCCCGATGCGTCGTCTGTTTGGCCTGCTGGCCCTCTGCTGTGCCCTGCTTTTCGGCACCGCTCCTGCCTTTGCTGCTGATGTCGCCCACGGCGGTCAAATCTTCTCCGCCAACTGCGTGGCTTGCCACATGGGTGGCGGCAACGTGGTCAACGGTGAGCGCACCCTCAAAGCTGAAGCCCTTGACGCCTACCTGGCGAACTATGGCGACGGCCACGAAGCTGCCATCGCCTACCAGGTGACCAACGGCAAGAACGCCATGCCCGCTTTCGGCGGCAAGCTCTCCGATGGTGACATCGCTGATGTGGCTGCCTATGTCGAAGACATGGCTAGCAAAGGCTGGGCTTGATTCCGCTTTCGCGGCAAACCCAATCAACTCAAAGCCCCCTCCAAGGAGGGGGCTTTTTTTGTGCCTACGCTCGGCAGTGGGCCAGCAGGGCTAAGTAGAGATCTTCATCGATTTCGCGGATGTCGTATTCGCTAGGGAACATGCCGTGACGGTGTTGGTGCACCACCATCCAGCAGTTGCGCTCGAGATCGGCTTGGTTGCGCTCTAGCTGGGCCACCTCAGAGGCCAGCTTCTTCAGCAGTTCTTGTGAGGGCTCAGTCATGGCGCGAGCCTACTGAGCTACAACCCAAGCAGTGGGATCGATGCGCCATGCCCCTGGCTCTTCCCGCCAGCACCTTGCTGCTGCTGGCCCAAACCATGCCTGGAGTGACCCCAGGCGGCTGCCCTTGGCTGGTGTCGAAAGGCGACTACCTCTATCAACCCACCAAGATTGCACCGCAACAGGTGGCTGGGAAAAACGCCCGCGGTTGCCTCTCGAAAATGGATGCCATCTATGGGGCTGATGGCTGCCCGCTGCGCTTCTGCCATCGCAGCGAAATCGCCACGCCCTAACGCCACAACCGAACCACGCTGGTGCGGCTGGCCGTATCGCGGTGGTGAGAACCGATAACGCCTGGTTCGGCCCTCCCCACCGGAGCCAGCCCAAAGCTCCATACGGTGAGCCCAGAACCGCAGGAGACGACCAACATCGTGATGCAACCAACCGCTGAGCAATTCACAGAGCAGGCCTGGGCTGCCGTGGTGGCCGCTCAGGGCCTGGCACAGCAACACAAACAGCAGCAGCTGGAGACCGAACATCTGCTGCTGGCTCTGCTGCAACAGAGCCAAGGATTAACGGTGCGCATCCTGGAAAAAGCAGGTGCCAATGCCGATCTGCTGCGCCAGCAAGTGGAGCTGTATCTGCAACGGCAACCGAGCTTGAGCACCGCTCCAGACAACGTCTACTTGGGTAAAGGACTGCAAACCCTGCTGGAGCAAGCCGAGCGCAACAAGCAAGAGTTTGGCGATAGCTACATCTCGATCGAGCACTTACTGCTGGCATTGGCAGGGGATTCCCGCTGCGGGCGTCAGCTGCTACTGGACAATGGCGTTCAGGACAAAACCCTGCGCGAAGCGATCCAAGCAGTGCGCGGCAGCCAACGCGTGACTGATCAAAACCCGGAAGGCACCTACGAATCGCTGCAGAAATATGGGCGAGACCTCACCGCTGCCGCCCGCGACGGAAAGCTAGATCCGGTCATCGGACGCGATGAAGAGATCCGCCGCACCATCCAAATCCTGAGCCGCCGCACCAAAAACAACCCTGTGCTGATCGGCGAACCCGGCGTGGGTAAAACGGCGATTGTTGAAGGCCTGGCCCAGCGCATCGTCAATGGCGATGTGCCATCCGCGCTGCAAAACCGGCAATTAATTGCCCTGGACATGGGCGCCTTGATTGCTGGTGCCAAGTACCGCGGTGAATTCGAAGAACGACTCAAGGCCGTGCTCAAAGAAGTGACCAGCAGCGATGGCCAGATCGTGCTGTTCATCGATGAAATCCACACCGTGGTGGGAGCCGGGGCCACCGGTGGTGCCATGGATGCCAGCAACCTGCTCAAGCCGATGCTGGCCCGGGGGGAACTGC
>CAJWAH010000166.1 GCA_913020095.1 uncultured Synechococcus sp. | reverse complement strand
ATCGGCTCTGAATTTCGGCTCTATTTCGAGCGCACCCTGGGCGTGGGCTGCGGGGTGGGGGTGCTGCTGGCGCTGCCTGGAGTTGTGTTGGTGCTGCTGTTTTTGCTGTGGTCACCGGCGTTGAACCTGGTCAGCCGCAGTGAGCACAAGCAATGGCAACGCTGCACCGCTGAGCATGGCCAAGGCCTCAAGGGGTTGGTGCCGGGCCATCTGGAGCGCCAGTGCGGCGCCGAGCCGCCGCGATTCGTTTGGCAGGCCGATCAGCCTTGATCAGCGGCACACTTCGCTGGTTTGTTCGTTGGGTGTGCTGAGCGGGCCGCAGTTAAACCAGCGCACAAAACGCACCTCGATATCGGTGCAAGCGACCATCACGCCAAGGATCAACAGCAAGACCCCGATGATTGGCAGGGTGCGATTCATCGGCAACCAAACAGGCCCCTTCATGCTGGCGCTTCGGCCTAGGCGCCGCCACAACGATCGCTTTAACCCAAGGCTTTGAGGGGCTGAATGGCGAAGGCCACCGCCAAGCTCACGACAATGCCAATCCCTGCCTTGAAGACATCACGTCCCAGCACTGCATTGAGCGGTTGACGATCAATGAGATGCAGTCGCCAGCGGATGGCGATTTCTCGGCCAGCTAGGAGCCCGAGAAACACCCAGGTGGTGCTGAGCGGGAAGGTGCTGATGCTGGCTTTCCAAAACAACACGCAGCCAAACAGGAAGTCGATCACCGTGGCGGAGCGCAGATCGCCGGTGTTGATCTTGTTGCGCACCACCCCTTGGATCGGTCCGCCGCCGATGGCCACCAGCACGCAGAGGCCAACACAGAGCATCAGCGTGGCCGCCACCATGCTGCTGAGGTTCAACTCTCTTGGCAGGTAGACAAAGATGTTGGCCATGTCTTGCACCAGCCATTGGCTCCACAGCCAACCGGTGGAGGTCCATTGCAAGGCCAGCCAAAGGTTGCGGTTCTGCAGCGGACTGTTTAAAACCGTCCGCTCCAACAGCCACATCAGTGCTCCATAGACCACCAGGGCCATGGCAAAAGCCATGAGATAGCCGGCCAGTGAATGGAGCAACAAGCTGGTGGTGTTCTTCGGAACGAACGCTGAGAGCACCAGAAACGATGTGCTCACCGGTGCGCCCCATTGGGTGAGGGCCAGAACCGCGATCGGGGGCAGCAGGTATACCCAATTGACATTCTCTGGCAGGGGAAAGTTGTCGAGTCGGCCCCAGGCCGGATCTGCCAAACCAGCGCCCGATGGATGCAGGCTCCAGCCGATCAACATCACCGCTGCGGCGACCCCGCAGATGAACAGCATCTGCAGAGCTTTGGGCGTGCGCTGTTGATTGCTCGAGAGATAGGTGCCGAGGGTCTGCAGCGAGTCGTTCGCCACAACCGAATAGGCCGCCAACAAAAAGCCAATGATCTGGATGGTGTTGGCGTCCACAACCTGGCGGATTGTTGCCCCAGTCTTAAAGCACAGCGTTTGGGCTTGGGTTATTCATCGCTTGCTGAACTCGCCTTAAACAGCACAAAGCCCGGAGCTGTTGACCCCGGGCTGTGGTGAATGCAATTCGGAACTGCCGGCGCTGGCCTCCTGGGGCCATGGGATCCAGAGGGGTCTCCAAAAGCCCGGGGGCACCTGTGGCGGTGCATCGGGCTTGGCTCTTCAGCCTGAAGACCTGAAATCGGATGAGACTGTTGGAGCAGGGGGCCGGATCGTCAGCGCGCTCCTGGCATCTGCTGCGGTGGGGTGTCGTCCATTGCTGGGCCCTCCTGAATCGGAAAGCGGAACGGAGAAGTGGTGCTGGAGCGCCTGAGGTTCAACTCAGTTCCAACCACTCCTCCGTGTCCACATGCTCAATCTGTTCTCGCGTGTGCCATGTCACAAGCCGTTCTTAACCAGGCTTCTTGCTTCTTAGCTGTCCTTCATTGTTGAAGCGCCAGCTTTGCCTCCCTTGTCGTTCGGTATGGCCCGTCCCAGCCTCTATCTGGCCTCTCCCTATGGCTTTGCGCCGCAATGGAAAGAGCAGCTGTTACCCCAGTTCTGCGAGGCGTTGGAGTCATTAGGTGCTGAGGTGTGGGAGCCCTTTGAGCGCAACAACCAAATTGATCTGAGCAAGCCTGGTTGGGCGTATCAGGTGGCGCGTGCTGATGTGCGTGACGTGGAGCAGGCCGATGGCTTTTTTGCGATCGTCAATGGAACGCCCCCTGATGAGGGGGTGATGGTGGAGCTGGGAATCGCCATTGCGCTCCACAAGCCGATTTTTTTGTTTCGAGATGATTTCCGCGTCTGCAGCGATTCGGAGGATTACCCGCTCAATTTGATGCTGTTTGCTGGGCTGCCCGAGCACAGCTGGCGCGAGCACTTCTACAGCTCCATCGCTGAATTGGCTGATCCCGCCAAAGCCTTGGTGCGCTGGCTCAGCTCGGCTGGCGCTCGCTGAGGTCCAGCAGCAAATTCAGCAGGGTGTCGAGCTCGCGCACTTCGCAGTAGCGATCCCAGTCATCGCAGGTGATAACGCTGCGAAATTCCCGGAAGGCCTCCAAGACTTCGCTGAACTCCTCCTCCATGGCCCTGCTCGCTAGAAGCCTTTATTCAACTGCTGCATCGCAGGCGATGACCTGAACCCGCCCGGCGCCTTGGCGGAGCTTGAAGCCTGGGTGCTCGGGGTCGCCAAGATCCCACCACCACTTTCCATCGCTAAAGCTGGGCGCCCCAGCGTTGTTGGTGCGGGGCAGCTGCAGCTTCAGATCGCGCCACTGGAGCACAACAAATGAACCAGGAACGGTGCCATCAACGCTGTTGGGAATGTCGATGGCATCGACAGCACCCCGATCGATCGTGGCGACCAAGGCATCGCCATCGCAGACGTAGGAGCTGGCCTGGGCGCGCCAGGATGGTCCAACCACGAGCGCCAGCAGCAACACCAGGTGGAGAACAACACGCATGGGCCAGTGCTCGTTTACGACGGGGGATGCCCCTTCTGTTCTCACTTTGCCGAACTCAGTGAGCTGCGCGGCGGCATTGATGGCCTAACCATTCGTGATGGCCGCGCTGACCATGCCTTGCGCCAGTCGTTGGCTCAACGCGGGTGTCATCTGCGTGATGGTGCTGTGGTGATCGACGGTGATCAATTGCTGCATGGCTCTGAGGCCATTCATTGGATGGCCCAGCGGCTTCAGCCCAGTGCACCGCTGCTGCAAGTGCTGGTTCCACTGTTTGGCCAAAACCAGCGCGCGGGTCGCCTCTATCCCTTCTTGCTGGTGGCGCGGCGTGCTGCACTGGCACTGCGCGGGCTCCCGGTTGACCCGGATTCCCGCTAAGAGAGGGGCACTGCTCCAGATTTCATGCAAAGCCCGATGCGATCGGCCAGCCCCCAGGGTCCAGAGACCGGGTTGGTGGCGATCGTGGCCATTGGCTTGGCAACGTTGTTGCTGTTGGCTCAAGCGCTGTTCATCGTTCCCGCTGGTGAAGTGGCGGTGATCACCACCTTGGGCAAGGTGAGCGGCTTGCCGCGGCAGCCTGGCTTGAATATCAAATTGCCCCTGGTGCAGCAGGCCTGGCCCTTCAGCATCCGCACCCAGGTGCGGCCCGAGGACTTCGCAACGCTCACCAAGGATCTGCAGGTGATCCAGGCCACGGCCACGGTGAAGTACGCCCTGCGCGCTGATGAAGCCGGCCGGGTTTACAGCACGATTGCCAGCAATGACCGCGATGTCTATCCCCGCATCATTCAGCCGTCGTTACTGAAGGCCCTGAAGTCGGTGTTTTCCCAGTACGAGCTGGTGACAATCGCTTCGGAGTGGAACGAC
>CAJWAH010000165.1 GCA_913020095.1 uncultured Synechococcus sp. | reverse complement strand
CGAGGAGTACGACAGCCTCAAGCAGAAGCGCAGTGGCCGCGGTGCTGCGCCTGCTGTTGCTGCCCAGAAGGACGACGAGCCCAAGGAAGAAGCAGCAGCCAAAACCGAGGCCGCCCCAGCTGCTGCTTCCCCAGAAGCGGAACTGGAAGCCGATGAGCCGCTGGAGGGCAGCAGCTCGTTGGCCCTTGATGACGCCGATGATTTCGGCGCTGATGACAGCGACGAAGAACTCGATGAGCTGAGCGACGACGACAGCGCTGCTGAAACGTTTGTGGCGATTGCCCCGCTTCCCGGATTGGGGGTGATCGATAGCGGCGCTCCTTGCGTCAGCAAGCCGCTGGTGGATGGCAGCTTGCCCTCCACGGTGTATCTGCTGGTCGACCGCGACGTGGAGCTCAAAGGCACCCCCGTTAAAGACTTCAGCGAGCTGGGTGCTGTGGCCGCTACCGAGATGGAGCAGCAGGCGATTGCGCTGTTCAGCAACCCCCGCCAGGCCAAGCGTCAGTGCGGCCGCAGTCAGCGGGTGATCAAGGTGCCGGATTCCGGTGTGTTTGGCCGCACCGCGCCATTCATCCTGGCCCAGGGCATCAGCCGCATCGTTTTAGAAGGCAGCCTCTACGCCATTCCTGGCGCTTGAGTTAGCGCCGCAGCAGCGCGGCAACGCTGCCGCCGCTGAACACCCCGCAGACCAGGGCAATGCCCACCACAAAGCCTGTGGGCAGTGGGGCGCTTTGGCCAAAACCAAGCTGGAGTTGTTCGCGCTGGTTGAGGTTTTGGCTGCCCAGACACAGCATCACCAGCAGCAGCAACGAGCTGACCACAGTTCCGGTGAGCAGGCGAAGGCGCAGCAGCATCTCAACGCTTGGAGATTGCTTCAGTCTGCCGCGCTGTGCAGCAGCGCATAGAGCTCACGCCTGGAGTGGCCGCTGCGGCTGGCCAATTCACGGGCGGCATCGGAGGCGCTGAGGCCTTCTGCTTGCAGCTGTTGCAGTTGGGCGCGCAGGGCATCGGCATCCCAGGGCTCCGGTTCGCTGGCGGGAGCGCCGCCGAGCACCAGGGTGCATTCGCCTTGGGGTTTGCAAGTGCTGAAGTGCTCTAGAGCAGCCGCCAGGGTGGGGCCCACGTGCTCTTCGTGGCGCTTGGTGAGCTCGCGGGCCACCTGCACCGGCCGCTCAGCTCCGCACTGCTCGATCAGTTCTTTGAGCAGCTGCAGCAGGCGGTGCGGCGCTTCATAGAGAACGCTGGTGCGCTGTTCTTGGGCGATGGCCGCCAGGCGCTGTTGCCGCTCGCGCCCTTTGGCCGGCAGAAAACCTTCAAAGCAGAAGCGCCCGCTCGGCAAGCCGCTGCTCACCAGGGCTGTTGTGGCCGCGCATGGCCCTGGAATGCAAATCACCGCATGTCCTGCCGCGCGAGCGGCCGCCACCAGCTCTTCTCCGGGATCGCTGATGCCCGGCAGGCCGGCATCACTGATCAGCGCCAGGGCTTCGCCATCAGCCAGGGCCTGCAGCAGTTCAGGGATGCGCTGCTGCTGGTTGTGCTGGTGGAAGCTGATCAGCCTTTGCTGGATGCCGAGGCCATGCAGCAGCAAACCGCTGTGGCGCGTGTCTTCGCAGGCGATGCGGTCCACAGCCGCCAGCAGCTGCTGGGCCCGCGGCGAGAGGTCGCCGCGGTGGCCGATCGGTGTTCCCACCAGATAGAGAACCCCGGGGCTGGGCTCCTTCACAATGGCGCTCGCCTGTGATGAATCCATGATGCCCACCACCGAAGCCATCCTTGCGGTGCTGCGGCGTCTGGTTTGGGAGTCGGCCGACATCCTGCGGGCCTATGCCCGCTCCGAGCAGCCCCCCTTTGGCTATCCCCCCGCCTTGAGCGTGGATAACGGCGGCGAAGGCCCGGTGAGCGCGGCGGATCTGGCGGTGAATCAACACCTGCTCGATGGCTTCCGCAGCGCCTTTCCAGATGCCCCTTGGACCCTGCTCAGCGAAGAAACCGCTGCGGAGCAGCTCACCGCCGGGGAGCCGCTGGATGCCGAATGGCTCTGGATCCTCGATCCGCTCGATGGCACCAAGGATTTCCTGCAGGGCACCGGCGAGTACGCCGTGCATCTGGCGTTAGTGCACCACCAACGGCCGGTGCTGGGGGTGGTGCTGCAGCCCGAGCGGGAGGAGGTGTGGTTTGGCCTGGTGGATGAGAAGAAGGCCTGGTGTGAAACCCGCGATGGCACGCAGCGCCCGGCTCAGCTGAGCAGCCGCGCCCAGCGCTCTGATTTGGTGCTGGTGGCCAGCCGCAACCACCGCGATGAGCGGCTCGAGCGATTGCTGGAGGCGTTGGCTTTAGGCGACACCAAGGCGATTGGCAGCGTCGGCGGCAAGGTGGCCACGATCCTGCGCGGTGAGACCGATGTCTACATCTCCCTGTCGGGCCGCAGCGCCCCGAAGGATTGGGACATGGCCGCTCCAGAGGCGGTGCTGCTGGCAGCAGGTGGTGCCTTCAGCCACGCTGATGGCGCGCCCTTGCTCTACAACGACGGCGATGTGCGTCAGGCCGGCTGCCTGATCGCCAGCAATGGAAAAGCCCAGGCCGAGCTCTGTGAGCTGGCCCGGGCTTGCCTGGCTGAGATTGATCCAGGCTTTGCGGTTTAGGACTCGCCGATCGGCAGGATCACGGTGGGCTGAGGATCGGAGCCGTCCTGGGGCACACCGCGCAGGGTGAGGTTGATGCGGCCGCGGTTGTCGATCTCGCGCACGCGAACGCGCACCTCATCGCCAACATTGACCACGTCTTCCACCTTCTCGACCCGTTGATCGGAGAGCTGGGAGATGTGGATCATGCCTTCCTTGCCAGGCAGGATTTCGACGAAGGCACCAATCGGGATCACGCGGGTGACCTTGCCATCGAAGTATTCGCCTTCGCTGACGCGGCGGGTGAGGCCCTCGATGATCTTCTGGGCTTCCTCAGCAGCAGCACCGTCGTGGCTGGCCACGGTGACGATGCCGGTGTCTTCGATGTCGATCTTGGTGTTGGTGCGCTCGGTGATGCCCTTGATGGTGCGGCCGCCGGGGCCGATCACGGTGCCGATCAGTTCCGGATCGATGCGGAAGCTGAGCAGACGTGGGGCATGGGGCGACATGGTGTCGCGGGGCTTATCGAGCGCCTCGAGCATCTTCTCGAGGATGTGCAGACGGGCCGGACGGGCCTGGGTGATGGCCTCACCGATGGTCTTCATGGCCAGACCGGTGATCTTCATGTCCATCTGCAGGGCGGTGATGCCCTTCTCGGTGCCGGCCACCTTGAAGTCCATGTCACCGAGGAAGTCCTCGATGCCTTGGATGTCGGTGAGCACGCGCACGTCGCTGCCTTCCCGGATCAAGCCCATGGCGGCACCGGCCACAGGGGCGGCGATCGGCACGCCGGCATCCATCAGCGCCAGGGTGCTGCCGCACACCGAACCCATGGAGGTGGAGCCGTTGGAGCTCAGCACCTCAGACACCACGCGCAACACGTAGGGGAAGGATTCCTTTGGAGGCAGCACGGGGAGCAGAGCGCGTTCAGCTAAGGCGCCGTGGCCGATCTCGCGGCGACCGGGGGAGCGCATCGGCCGGGTTTCACCCACCGAGTAGGGGGGGAAGTTGTAGTGGTGCAGGTAGTGCTTCTCGTTGGACGGGTTGAGGTCGTCCATCTCCTGGGCATCGGAGGGGGTGCCGAGGGTGGCGGTGGAGAGCACCTGGGTGAGCCCGCGCTGGAACACGCCAGAGCCATGCACGCGCTTGGGCAGCACGCCAGCGGCAGCACTGATCGGACGCACCTGATCGAGGCTGCGGCCATCA
>CAJWAH010000164.1 GCA_913020095.1 uncultured Synechococcus sp. | reverse complement strand
TATGCGGTGGTGCAACTGCGTCAGGAAGACAAAGACGGCCGGCTCTGGAACCTGGTGGGCTTCCAGACCAACCTCAAATGGGGTGAGCAAAAGCGCGTGTTGCAGCTCATCCCCGGACTGGAGAACGCCAGCTTCGTGCGCTTTGGGGTGATGCACCGCAACACCTTCTTGGAAGCCCCGCAGCTGCTTGAGCCAACCCTGCAATTCCGCCAGCGGCCCAGCCTGCTGGCGGCAGGTCAGATCACAGGCACCGAGGGCTACGCCGCCGCTGTGGCCGGCGGCTGGCTCGCGGGCACCAACGCAGCCCGGCTCGCCCGCGGTGATGCCCCCATCGACCTGCCGGCCACCACCATGGCGGGAGCCTTGACCCACTTCATCAGCGAGGCCCCCAGCGGCAAATTCCAACCGATGCCCCCCAACTTCGGCCTGCTGCCGGAGCTGCCTGAACGCATCCGCGACAAGCGCCGCCGCTACGGGGCCTACCGCGATCGGGCCCTGGCCGACCTCGCCCCCTTCAGCTCAGCCCCTAAGGTCGCCGAAGCCACTGCAGCGGCCCTGTGAGCAGCAGCCCCGATTGGGACGTCATCGTGATCGGCGCCGGGATTGGCGGCCTGGTCACCGCCAGCCAGCTGGCAGCCAAAGGGGCCAAGGTGCTGGTGCTGGAGCGCTATCTGATTCCTGGAGGCAGCGGCGGCAGTTTCAAGCGAGCCGGCTACACCTTCGATGTGGGCGCCTCGATGATTTTTGGCTTCGGCCAAAAAGGCCACACCAACCTGCTGACCAGGGCCCTCGCCGATGTGGGGGAGCACTGCGACACCATCGCTGACCCAGTGCAGCTGGAATACCACCTGCCAGGCGGCCTGAACGTGGCCGTTGATCGCGATTACGAGAGCTTTGTGGAGCGGCTGAGCGCCCTGTTTCCCCATGAAGCCCAAGGGATCCGCGCCTTCTATGACACCTGCTGGCAGGTGTTCCGCTGCCTCGATGCGATGCCGCTGCTCTCGCTCGAGGATCCGGCCTACCTCGCCAAGGTGTTTTTCAGGGCTCCACTGGCTTGCCTAGGCCTTGCCCGCTGGCTGCCGTTCAATGTGGGCGATGTGGCCCGCCAGCACATCAACGATCCCCAGCTGCTCCAATTCATCGACATGGAGTGCTTCTGCTGGTCGGTGATGCCAGCGGATCTCACCCCGATGATCAATGCCGGCATGGTGTTTTCCGATCGCCATGCCGGCGGCATCAACTACCCCAAAGGCGGCGTTGGCACGATTGCTTGCAAATTGGTGAGTGGTCTCGAGCGCCACGGCGGCCAGATCCGCTACAAGGCCCGCGTGACGCGCGTGTTGATGGACGGCAGCCAAGCCGTGGGCGTTGAACTCGCCGATGGCGAGACGATCCACGCCCGCCGCGTGGTCAGCAATGCCACCCGCTGGGACACCTTCAGTGGGGAGGGTTCAGCCAAAGCGCCGCTGGTGGATGCCGAGCACACGCCCGCACGGGAGGCCCGTTGGCGCAAGCGCTACAAGGCCTCGCCCTCGTTCCTCTCGCTGCACCTGGGAATCGATGCCGCCTTGGTGCCCAGCGGTTTCCACTGCCACCACCTGCTGCTGGAGAACTGGCAAGCCATGGAAGACGAGCAGGGGGTGATCTTTGTCTCGATGCCCAGCCTGCTGGATCCTGAGCTCGCCCCCAGCGGACGGCAGATCCTGCACTGCTTCACGCCTTCAGCAATGGAGCACTGGCAGAGCCTCGGGCCCGAGGCCTACAAGGCCAAAAAACAGGCGGATGCCGACCGCTTGATCCAACGCCTGGAGACCTTGCTCTTGCCTGGCCTCAGTGGCGGCATCCATCACCGCGAAGTGGGGACCCCGCGCAGCCATCGCCGCTTCCTAGGCCGCCACCAAGGCAGCTATGGCCCGATCCCAGCGCTGCGGCTGCCAGGCCTGCTGCCGATGCCGTTCAACCGCACCGGCATCGATGGCCTCTACTGCGTTGGCGATTCCTGCTTCCCCGGGCAAGGGCTCAACGCCGTGGCCTTCAGCGGCTTTGCCTGCGCCCATCGCATCGGCGCCGATCTGGGCCTGAATCCCTGGGCTTTACCCCAATGACGCCAGGGCCCCATCGCGCAGGTTGAGGTAGATCGCCCCCAGCCCCTTGGTGAGAAATTCCACGCCAATGGCCAGGGTGAACAGGCCCATCAACTTGATGAAGATCGTCACCCCCACCTCCCCCAGCCAAGCCATGATCCGGCTGCTGAAGCGGAAGATGGCGGTGTTCACCAGCACCAAGATCACAATCGCGGCCAGCAGGTTCAGCGCGGTGCCACTGCGGTAAGCCGTTTCGGCAAACAGCACCACCGCCGAGAGCGTTCCAGCGCCAATGGTGAGCGGGATACCGATCGGCACCACCGCCGCGGAATAAAACTGCGCATCACTGAGATCAGGCTCCGGTGGGCTGGCAGCCGATGCCGCAGCAGCAGTGGGCAATGGCGAGCGTGAGTTCATCATCTCCAGGCCCACGCCGCCGAGCAGCAAACCGCCTGCGATCTGAAAGGCGCTGACGGAGATCCCAAAAAAATCGAGGATGCGCGTGCCCACCACCATGAACAGCACCAGCGTGATCAAGCAGGCCAAGCTGCTCATCAGGATCAGGCGCTTCACCTTGGCGCGCGGCATGCCCTGGGTATGGAGCAGAAACGCGCCCAACGCCGACACGTTGTTGCCGATGGCCAGCAGACCAATCAGGTAGTGCTGAAACGAACTGGTCTCCATCAATGGTGGAAGGGCCGATGCTCAGGATTGGGATCGGGCATCGGGCTGCTGAGTTGCTGGAACCAATCCACCGCGTTCTGAAGATCCCGCAGCAATAGATCGGCCATATCGCGCGTGAAACCAGCTCGGATCACAAAGCGCAGCACGGCGAGATCCTCACAGGCCGCCGGCATGGTGTAGGCGGGAACTTGCCAACCGCGGGCCCGCAGGCGTTCGGAGAGCTGAAACACCGTCCAGGTGTCCACCGAGTCCTCGAGGGTGACGGCAAAGACCGGGAGCTGCCCGCGGGGATGGCTCAGCAACTTCATCGGTGCCATCGCCGCAATCGAATCAGCGAGGTAGGAGGCGGTGGTTTCCAGGCAGGCCATGCGCTGGCAATAGCCGGCATGGCCCAAATGGATGAAGTTGAAGTACTGCGCCACCACCTGGGCTCCCGGCCGGGAGAAGTTCATGCCGATCGTTGGCATCTGGCCGCCGAGGTAGTTGACGTTGAAGCGCAGCTCCTCGGGCAGATCGGCCTGCTCTCGCCACAACACCCAGCCCACACCGGGGAGAACACCGCCGTATTTATGGCCGCTGGTGTTGATCGACTTCACGCGGGGCAGGCGGAAGTCCCAACGCAGCTCAGGGGAATTAAACGGCGCCACAAAGGCACCGGAGGCACCATCAACGTGGATGGGAATGTCGAGCCCCGTGCGCTCTTGCAGCTGATCGAGGCCCTGCTGGATGGCTTCAATCGGCTCATAGCTGCCATCAAAGGTGCTGCCGAGCACACCCACCACGCCAATGGTGTTCTCATCGCAGGCCGCCACCGCACCCTCGGCGGTCATCTGCAGGTGTTCACGTGAAATCGGCACCATGCGCGCTTCCACGTCGAAGTAGGCGCAGAACTTGTCCCAACAGATCTGGGTGTTGGTGCCCATCACCAAATTCGGGCGGCGATCATCCAAGCCTTGGGCGGCGCGGCGTTGAGCGCGCCGTCGGATGGGAGGTCGTCGTCGGAGTCCCACTCCCCGGAGCCCGTGGCGATGGCGTTGCGCGGTTTGGACGCCGCCGCGCGCTTCTTGCGCCCGCGCGACGGTCGGGACGGGATCGTCGGGCCGGACGAGGTGGACT
>CAJWAH010000163.1 GCA_913020095.1 uncultured Synechococcus sp. | reverse complement strand
GGGTGCTGTTGGTGACGAACAGGTCATCGCCCACCAGCTGCACCGAACCGCCGAGGCGCTCGGTCAACAGCTTCCAGCCATCCCAGTCGTCTTCGGCCAGGCCGTCTTCGATCGACACGATCGGGTAACGGCTGACCAGCTGGGCCAGCTGATCCACCATTTCAGCGCTGCTGTAATTGCCGCCGCCAAAGCTGTAGCGGCCGTCTTTGTAGAACTCGGTGCTGGCCACATCGAGGGCCAAGGCAATTTGCTCACCGGGCTTGTAGCCGGCTTTTTCAATGGCGCGCACGAGCAGGTCGCCGGCGGCATCGTTGCCATCGAGGTTGGGGGCAAAGCCGCCCTCATCACCAACGGCTGTCGACAGGCCTTGCTCGTTCAACAGGCCCTTGAGGGTGTGGAACACCTCAGCGCCCCAGCGCAGCGCTTCGCGGAAGCTGCCGGCGCCATGGGGCACGATCATGAATTCCTGGAAATCCAGGTTGTTGGTGGCGTGCTCGCCGCCATTGATCACGTTCATCAGCGGCACCGGCAGCACCGTTGCTGATGGACCACCCAGATAGCGGTACAGCGGCAGGCCAACCCCGTTGGCGGCTGCGCGGGCCACGGCCATGCTCACCGCCAAGATTGCGTTGGCACCAAGGCTGGATTTATTGGCGCTGCCATCGAGTTCGTTCATGGCGCCATCAACGGCCACCTGATCGAGGGCGCTCAGTCCGCAGAGGGCTGGGGCGAGCCGCTCTTCCACATTGCTGACGGCTTGGTTGACCCCTTTGCCGAAATAACGCGTGGCATCGCCATCGCGCAGCTCATGGGCTTCGTGGGCACCGGTGCTGGCGCCGCTGGGCACGATCGCCCGGCCGCTGGCGCCCCCCTCAAGCAACACCTCGGCTTCGACGGTTGGGGTGCCGCGGGAGTCCAACACTTCCCGTGCCACCACGGTGTCGATCACAAGGTCGAGAGAGTCGAACACAGCGGTCTCATCTGGCGGGCTCATTATGCAGATGGGCCCTGCACAATGAGCTCAGCTAGAGCCATCAACGCCCCATGCGTTTGCTGCACACCATGCTTCGGGTGGGCGATCTGGAGCGCTCCCTCGCCTTCTACACCGAGGTGCTCAAGATGAGCCTGCTGCGTCGCAAGGACTACCCCAGCGGGCGCTTCACCCTGGCCTTTGTGGGCTATGGCCCTGAGTCTGATCAAACGGTGCTGGAGCTCACCCACAACTGGGACACCAGCAGCTACGCGCTGGGGGAGGGCTATGGCCACATCGCCCTGGGCGTGGACGACATCTATGGCACCTGCGAGCAAATTCGCCAGCAGGGCGGCAAGGTGGTGCGTGAACCCGGTCCGATGAAGCACGGCTCCACCGTCATCGCCTTTGTGGAGGATCCGGATGGCTACAAGGTGGAACTGATCCAGTTGAGCTCTCGAGCCGATGCGGCTGCCTGATTCCCGTTTCAGCCTCACCACCGAGCCAGAACGCTTCAACGATCTCGCTTGGGATCTGCTGCTCGGCGCCCAGGAGGAAGCCCGCCGCTGGCGTCACGGTGAGATGGATGTCGAGCACCTGGTGCTGGCCTTGCTCGATGAGCAACGGCTGCGGCCGCTGCTGAACACCTTGCGCCTGCAGGGCGCGGAGCTGCGCGACGATCTCGAAGACTTTTGTGCCCGCCAGCCCACCCGCAGCAGCAACACGCTCTATGTGGGCGATGACCTGGAGCTGCTGCTGGATGTGGCCGAGCAGGAACGCCAGCAGCAGGGAGCCGCCAGCATCGATGAACGTCATCTGCTGCTGGCCCTCGCTAGTGATGAGCGCCTTGGTGGCGCCCTGTTGCAGCGCCAGGGCCTGAGCCGCTCCCAGCTCGATGAGCAATTGCAGCCTGTGGGCGTGGCGATGGCCGAACCCGTGGCACCTGAGGTGCCAGCAGCTGCCGCGCCACGCCCGGTCGCCATCGATCAGCCCAGCGTTCAGCAGCCCGCCCAGCCCAGTGCCGACGCTGGCGCCTTAGCCCAATACGGCCGCGACCTCACCGCCTTGGCCAAGGCCGGCAGCCTGGATCCGGTGATTGGCCGCAGCGCTGACATTCGGCGGCTGATTCAGGTGCTCTCGCGCCGCAACAAGAACAACCCCGTGTTGATTGGCGAGGCCGGCGTTGGCAAGACCGCCATTGCGGAGCTGTTGGCCCAGCGGATGGTGGCCGGTGAAGTGCCCGATTCCCTCAAAGGCCGCCGTTTGATCTCGTTGGATCTCGGCGCCTTGATCGCTGGTGCCAAATACCGCGGTCAGTTCGAAGAGCGCTTACGCAGCGTTCTGGAGGAGATCGCCGCCTGCGATGAAGGCAGTGAAGGGGTGGTGCTGTTCATCGATGAAATCCACACCCTGGTGAACGGTGATCGTGCGGGCGCCGATGCCGGCAGCGTGCTCAAACCAGCCTTGGCCAGAGGTGAGTTGCGCTGCATTGGGGCCACCACCATCGAGGAATACCGCCGCACGCTGGAGAAAGATCCCGTGCTGAACCGGCGCTTCCAGCAGCTGTTGATCAAGGAACCAGCCCTGGATGTGTCGCTGGAGATCCTGCGTGGTGTGCGCGAGCGCTACGAGCTGCACCACGGCGTCAGCATTGGCGATGACGCCCTCGAGGCGGCGGTGCGACTGGCAGATCGCTACATCAGTGATCGCTGCCTGCCCGATAAGGCGATCGATCTGATTGATGAAGCGGCCGCTGATTTGAAGATGGAGGCCACCTCCAAGCCGGCGGTGGTGGAAGCGGCCGAGGCCGAATTGCGCCGCATCGAACGCTCGCTGTTGGCCGCTGAGCAGGCGCCCATGGAGGAGCGCGTGCAGCACCAGCAGCGCCGCAGCGACGCACTCGACAAGCTTGAGCAACTGCAAGACCGCTGGCAGCACGAGCGTCAGCAGCTTCAGGATTTGCGTCAGCTGCAACAGCGTGAGGAGGAGCTGCGCCACGGCATCGCCGAGGCCGAGCGGCTTACGGAGTGGGAAGACATGGCGCGCCTGCAGGTGGAATTGGAGCAGGACGTGCAGCGTCGCCGGCAGGAGCTGGAGGTGGAGCTGCAGCAGCCCGGCCGCCTGTTGCGGGACTTGGTAGCGGCCCAAGACATTGCCGATGTGGTGGCCCGCACCACCGGCATCCCTGTGCAGCGCTTGATGGCTGGTGAGCGCCAGAAGCTGCTGGAACTGGAAAACCGCCTCGGCGAGAAGGTGCTCGGCCAGCCCGATGCCGTTGCTGCTGTGGCAGCGGCGATTCGCCGCGCCCGCGCTGGCATGAAAGATGCGCGGCGGCCCGTGGGCTCCTTTCTGTTCTTGGGCCCCACCGGTGTGGGTAAAACCGAGCTGGCCCGCACCTTGGCGGCGAACCTCTTCGATGAAGACGAGGCGCTGGTGCGGCTCGACATGAGCGAGTTCATGGAGCGCAATGCCGTGGCCCGCTTGATCGGGGCACCGCCGGGCTATGTGGGCTACGAGGAAGGTGGCCAGCTCACCGAAGCGGTGCGTAGCCGGCCCTATGCGGTGGTGCTGCTCGATGAAGTCGAGAAGGCGCACCCCGAGGTGTTCAACCTGCTGCTGCAGGTGCTCGATGACGGCCGCCTCAGCGACTCCCAGGGCCGCAGCGTGGATTTCCGCCACACCGTGGTGGTGATGACCAGCAATCTCGCCAGCCGCGCCATCCTCAGCCACGCCCGCGATGGCGATACAGCGGCGCTGGAAGCGGAGATCGACAGCAGCTTGGCGGCCCAGTTCCGGCCGGAATTCCTCAATCGCATCGATGAAGTGATTCGCTTCCGTCCGCTGCAACCAGACGACCTGGTGCCAATCGTGCGCTTGCAGCTCGCCGAATTGGCCGCCCTGCTGGCCGAGCAAGAGCTGCCCTTGCAGGTGGATGAGACGGTCATCCAGTGGCTGGGCACCGAGAGCTACGACCC
>CAJWAH010000162.1 GCA_913020095.1 uncultured Synechococcus sp. | reverse complement strand
GATGAGAGGCAATCCCCCTAGGGTTTTTAAAGATCTTTTAGGACTGAATGCACGCCACCACTCAGCCTGAAGGAACCCTTCAGATCACCATGACCCAAGCAGAGGTCGCCACCTTGGTGGACCTCTGTTTTGCGGGCGCTGCCTCCGACATGGTTCCTCGCCGCAAGGACAGCCAACTTCGGATTAATCGTTTCCTCGTGGAGGTGCAGTCCACTTTGTTTGAGGGCGCTCAGAGCTATTGGAGCTCGCGTCAACAATCGCAAGAACAGGTGGCCTGAGCCATGTGTTTCATCGCTCTGCTGGGGCTATTGGCTCCGCGCATCGTTTTCTTTTTGCTGTGGCTGTTCACCCCAGCCTTTGTGTTGGCCCCCTTCGCTGGCATCTGGATCTGGCCATTGCTGGGGATCATCCTGCTGCCCACCACAACGCTTGCCTATTGCTGGGCCGTAGCCATGGGCTACGCCTTTGGCAGCTTTAGTGGCCTGTTCCTATTGGCCGTTGGTTTGCTGATTGATTTGGGCTTGTTCGGTGCTGGCCGCGGTGTGGCCCGGCGTTAACGGCGCTTTTGCCAGATCAAATACAGAAGGATGCTGAGGGCCAGCCATGGCAGTAGGGGCCTCAGCACCACAGCCACCACAAGAATCGCCAGGGCGCTCCAGCCAATGCGGCGCGTGACCGCTTTGGCGTCATCGCTCATGTAGCGCCAGCGAGGAATTAGAGCCATGGGCTCAACTTACGGCGTTTTAAAAACTGCCCGGGAACTTCAGGCGCGCTGAGCGGATCGCCAGTTGCAGCTCCTTGTGAAAGGTGATGAGTGAATGCACCACCAACACCATCGCCGAGATGAACAGGATGCTCACCGCCAGGGTGAGATCCATGCGCTGGCTCACGTTCAAGAACAGACAAATCACCACCCCGCAGACCAGGGCGGCGGCAATGGCCACCTCGCGGAAGGCCAGCGCGATGCAGCGCATGCGTTGCTTTTGCAGGCTGATCAGCTCGGCTTCGCTGGCCTGCAACACGAGCAGGTTGTCGACGATGCGGGTGGAGCGCGCACTCAGCACGCCGAGGTAGGCGATCAAGGAGCTGATCAAAAACACGGGCGCTACGGCCATCGTGATGATGTCGCCCAGGGTTTGCGGCGCCACTTGTGGGCTGCTCATCGCTTGAGAGTCGATAGGCACTGATTGGTTGATAGCGAGCGATGGAGGAATGGGCTGCCTGTTCTGCAGAGCCGTTGATTGATGAAGCTGGCGATAGTATTTATTGTTTTTGGAAATCAAATCAATAGGCCATTTTTTATTCCAAAAAGAGTCGCTGTGTTGGCACTTTTTGGTTGAATCTGAAGAGATTCCTGCGGATTAAGCAATGGCAGGAGCGATTGTTTTCACGATGCCGGGAGAATTCACATTCGACCCATGCGTGCTGCTCTGCTCGCTTCCGCTGCACTCCTCGGCTCTGCCGCTGTGCTGCCCGCTTCTGCCATTGCTGCTGAAACCCTCAGCAACGAGGACTATGGCAACGATGAAGCTGGTGTGGTGCTGACCTGCTACACCCCTGATGACGACGGCATCAGCGGTGACTGCCAGTACTACAACCTCTACCTCAACACCAACATCCGCTTCACCGACTACCGCCGCGCTGTGCGTGGCCTGTGGTGATCAATCAATGCTTTTGAAGCATTGAGTTGAGCTGATTGTTGACAACCAAGGGGCGGAGTCAGGGTTCACCTGGCTCCGCTTTTTGCTTTCCATTCTTTCTGTTTTGATTCTTGCCATGGACCGTCGCCACTGGATCTTGCTGATTGTGGCGTTGGCCTGCATCGCAGCGCTGGGGGCTTGGATTGTGGAGCTTGATTGGGGCCTCTCCGAATCGATGGATCCAGCACCGGCCACTTCACAGCCCCGCTGACGGGTGCATGTAGACCCACACCCGGCGGCCATCGTGCAGCTGCCGCTGCAGTCGGATGTAGTCGTTGGGGACACCTTCATAGGCATCAAGCTGCGGCATCAGCGCAGGATCGACTCGGTAGACCTCGCCGTTGATGGTGTGATCGCCGCACCAGAGCATGGGATAGCCCGCCGAGCTGCCCAGCCGCACGCCCTCCAGCCAGCCATCGCCTTGGCGCTCAGCCCCCGCCAGCAGATGATGGGCGGATCGGCCTGATTTCAGGCTGCCGTAGACAAAGATCTGCTCAAAGGAGGTGGCCATGGCGGCTGAGGTGTTGGTGATCCTGCTGTTGACAGCGCTGGGCTGGTGGTTGAGCCGCTCCACAGCCTGGGGCCGCCAGCTCGGCATGACCATGGTGGTGCTGCTGATCGGGTTGTTGGTCACCAACATCACCGGCTGGCAGCCCAATAAGGCGGCGGCGGGTTGGATCAGCGGACCGCTGACCTCCTTGGCCATTGCCCAGCTGCTGCTCGCGGTGGATTTGCGCCGCGTCTGGCCCGATGCCCGGCGCCTATTGACGCCGTTTGCTGCTTCGGTGCTGCTCACCTTGGCGGCGGTGCTGCTGGGCGGGCTGGTGTTTGGGCCTTGGCTTGGGGCTGAGCGCAGCGTTTTGGCGGGGGTGTTCACCGCCACCTTCACCGGCGGCAGCCTCAATTTCGTGTCGGTGGCACGCACCCTGCAGCCGCCGGAATCGCTGCTGCTGGTGGCCACGGCTGCCGACCATGTGGTGTTTGCGATTTGGTTTGCCGTCAGCCTCTGGCTGGGGCAGCGGGGTAGCCGCTCAGGGCCTGAAACCCCTGCGCCAACACCTGCTGCGGCAACCCATCAGGACGCGGCTGGCTATGGCTTGGCGTTGCTTTGGGGTCTTGGCGTGCTGCTGGCCTCTCAGCTGGTGGGCCTTGTTCTGCCAGCGGTGCCCTCGATCTTGGTGCTCACCACCACGGCCTTGATTGCCGCGCAGCTGCCTTGGGGGCCATCGCGGCGGGGCTGCTACGAGGAAGGCTTGCTGTTGATTCAGCCGTTTTTCACCGTGATCGGCTTGAGCTCGCCCGTGGGCGGGCTGCTGGGAGAGGGGCTGCCGGTGTTGGTTTATGCCGCCTGGATTGTGGCGTTGCAGGCGGCGGCCTTGCTGCTGCTGCGCCGATGGCGCCGTTGGCCTTTGGGTGAAACCCTGGTGGCCTCGCAAGCGGCGATTGGTGGGCCGAGCACGGCCCTGGCCTTGGCCACCTCGTTGAAGCGCGGCGAACTGGCGCTGCCGGCTGTAGCGATTGGCTTGTTGGGCTATTTGGTGGGCACCTATCTGGGTTTGATTGCCAGTGCTGTGCTGTTCACACCAGCTGCCCTGTAGGAGCGTTGAGCTGATGGCGAAAGGCAAGCCTCAACAGAAACCGGTGATGAGCCGGGCCACCAAGGCCTTGATCGTGTTGCAGGTGCTCACGGTGCTGGCCCTGCTGTGGTTCAAAGGTGGGCAGCTTTTCTAGGCCGCGGCGCTTTGGTCCTTTTGGGGGATCACAGCGGCGGCTGTTGCTTCGAAGGTGGAGGCACCAAGAGCAGAAGCCATCGCTGGGCTTTTCACACAAAAGATGGAACGACTTGAGCAGGAGCTGCATGCGCTCAAGGGGGCGTCGCTGCTCAACTGCCAGGCGGTGGCGGTGCTCGTGGTGGCGAGCCGGAGCGAGGGCGTGGGCAAGGTGAGGTGCAGGCGGAGCGAGGGTAGCCTCCTCACGCGGTGGCGCTGCGTGAGGGTCGCGTTGACCAGCCGGCAGCTGCAGTAGGCGCGGCGGCATAGCGCGCCTCGCCAGTGGTTGACCACGTACGTCGCGAGGTACCGCTTGCGCTCCGCCACGGCGACCGCCGCGTACATCACCTCGTACGGCCAGCGTTAGGGTTTGGGATATGGTTAGCCTGACCCTAACCCTAACCCTGAGCCAGGGCGACCGCCGCGTACACCACGTCACCTCGTACGTGAGCTCGACGCAAAAGAGCGGGCCGAGCTGCGCCTTGTCGC
>CAJWAH010000161.1 GCA_913020095.1 uncultured Synechococcus sp. | reverse complement strand
TGTCGGGCGACCGCGCGATGATGAATCCATTAAGGCCGTCGGTAGGCAAGCTGGCTAAAAGAGCGGCGGAGAAGGCGCGCCGGAACGAAAGGGGCCTCCCACCTTTACATGATCAGGTCTGGGCCCTCGAGCCCGATAGTAGGGAACGGGCGCGGCGCGAGGCCCAGACGTCGCGCGTGCGCCTTTCCGGCTCTGACGAAGCGCTGCCGCAAATCGCACCCGCCGACGATGGCCGCGCGGCCCCCGAAACGGCTGAGCTCGACGGCGCCGTGGAGCAGGCCGGTACTGGCGGCGACGAAGATTGGCGTAGATGGTTTCAGCAGACCTACCGGCCCATATGGCTGGTCGACGATGAATTTGTCCATCGGCTAAATCGCGACGATTGAGGCAGAGCGCGGCGAGCGCGTCGATGAAGGCCATCGCTGGCGCGGTTACTAGGTCTACCCGCGCACGTGCCCGTGTAATTCGACGACGGCGCCCCGCACGACCGAGACGGACCCTATGGCATCTGCGGCCTTGGCCTGGGCATTCGGCCCACCAATATTACACGATAGCGAACCCGTATTTCTATATTGCGCGTCGATTCAAGCTTTTGTAGACGCTCTCGTAGCTGCACGCAAGAAGTTGTTTTACAAGAACTACTACAAGTAGCCGAATTTCTAGAACGAGAGCTTCTGAGCTGAGACAGTGGACGCGACGATAATTGACCGCTTTATTCGACGCGAACTTTTAGAGATTGATTTCAGACGCTCGTGTAACCGCTGAAGAAGTACTGAACTAAACTACGTTTTGTGAAGCGACACTCAGTATATATACTCGTAGTGCACGCCGCACGTTCTCGGCGCGCGACATGTAGAGCGTCAGCGAGCGCGAGGTGGGCACGCCCAATGCATGCATCAGCTCCTGGGCCAAGAACTCCCGCACGCTTGAGCGCAAGACAGCGCGGCCATCAGCGCCGCGGCAATAGGGGGTGGGGCCGCCGCCCTTGAGCTGCATCTCCCAGCGCTTGCCGTTGAAGACGCCTTCAAAAATTGAGATCGCCCGGCCATCGCCATAGCCATTGCCCGTGCCAAAGGGGCATTGCTGGATGTATTCGGTGCCGTAGATCGAGAGGGCATAGCCCGTGGCCCAGCCATAGGGCCGCATGGCCCCAGTGGCCACGCGGCTATCCCCGCTGAAGAGCCGTTGAAACTGCTCGTCTTGGGCTAGCGCGTCACTTAGCCCCAGCTCCTTGAACAGCTCGCTGCTGTGGGCCAGATATTCCGCTTCCGGAATCGCCGTTGGCGTCACCGGCACGTAGTGGCCGGAATACACCTGCCTGGGCTCGTGGTCATCCCCATCGCTGCTGGCCTGCGGGTCGGCCCGCAGGGTCTGCATCAAGGAGTAGTCGGCCTGTTGGCTGAATTCAGCGAAGCTGGTGGTGGTTGGCACAGAGTTGCTGGGTATCGGCCTGCCGCCTTTGCATCATCGGCGATTAGAGCCGGATGCCGCTGCGATTGGCACTGGGAGGTTGGCCCGCCGCCAGGCCGGGGCGCCAGTGCTGCACCGCAAAACGTTCCTCTGGATTGGGGATGCCATCAGCGGTTGGTTTGAGCAGGGTGCGCCAGCCGCTGGTCCACTTGATCAGCACGCTGCCGTTGCCTTCCAACGTCCAAGACCCATCAGCCACCTGGTCGATGTCGTTGAAGGCAATGCCTGAGGAGGTGAGCACCGCCAGATAGGGCGGCTTCTCGCTTTGGGTGGGCTCGAGTTTGTAGGCCCCCACCCACCCCATCACCGGGCTGGTGAGCTGCACGGCTGTGCTCTCAGTCGTGAGCCCGCTGCCTGGTTTCCACGACCACTGCACCGCTCCAGCTGGACCCACTTGGATCGTGTCGATCCAGCCATCGGTGTACGTGGAGCGGATGCCATTGCCCCAGGTCTGCCAACGTCCGCTCTGCAAGAGCTGGTCGCTCGCCATCCGGTGGGGCCGTCCCAGATCGGGATGGCGTTTGCCGGTCACCGTCAATGAGCTGCCATCGGGCCGCAGGATCAGGTTGAACGGCACGTTGTCTTCATCAACGAGCACCCAGGTGCCCATCATCCAGTCGGCATCGGGTTGGGGGAAGACGGCACGCAGTAAAACCGCTCCCACCAGCAGTCCAGCCGCGGGTTTCAACCAAGAGAGGCCCATGGCAGCGTTGCTGGTGGTGTTGATGTAGCAGGGATTCGCAGCGGCTGCCGCCTGCCAAATTGAAGGGTGCCGCTGCTGGTTGCGCCCCCTTGATTCGCGTTCACCAGATCGCCCTGCCGCTGGATCACCCGCCTGAGGCGTTGCCCAAAGCGGTGGCCAAGCGCTTGAAGCTGCCGCTTGAAGCCCTCGGTGAGCTGCAGCTGTTTCGCCGCAGCGTGGATGCGCGCCACAAGGGCGCCATTGAGCTGGTGTACAGCGTGGATGTGCCGGTGGCTGATGAAGCTGCGGTGCTGGGCAAGCTGCGCCGTGATTCGCGGGTGATGGCCACGCCCGATCCCTTGGTGCGCCCCTCGATTCCAGCGCCAGCGGCCTACGCCAATGGCAACAGGCCCCGGCCCGTGGTGGTGGGTGCTGGCCCCTGCGGCTATTTCGCGGCGTTGTTTTTGGCGCAACAGGGCTACCGGCCGCTGCTTTTGGAGCGCGGTAAGCCGGTGAAGCAGCGCACCGCCGACACCTTTGGCTTTTGGAAAGGGCGCCTGCCGTTTAATCCGGCCTCCAATGCCCAGTTCGGTGAAGGCGGAGCGGGCACCTTCTCCGACGGCAAGCTCTATTCCGGCGTGAAGGAATCCAAGCGCCATGGCCGTTGGGTGTTAGAGGAGCTGGTGGAATCGGGAGCCAATCCCGAAATCCTGGTGCTCAACAAGCCCCACATCGGCACCTTCAAGCTGGTGGGGGTGGTGCGTCAGCTGCGTCAGCGAATCACCGACCTCGGTGGTGAGGTGCGCTTTGAGCACCACGTCACCGGGGTGGAGCTATCGCCTGGCACACGCCAACTCAAGGCGCTGACCTTGGCCACAGGCGAGCGCATTGAAACCGATGCTGCGGTGTTTGCCGTGGGCCATAGCTCGCGCGACACCTTTGCCTTGTTGCATGGCCAGGGCGTGGCGATGGAGCCCAAGCCCTTCTCGATCGGCTTTCGCATCGAGCATCCCCAGCCCTTGATCGATCAGGCCCGTTGGGGCGAGCACGCCGGCCACCCCGTCCTGGGCGCGGCTGATTACAAGCTGGTGCACCACGCCAGCAATGGCCGCAGCGTTTACAGCTTCTGCATGTGCCCCGGCGGGCTGGTGGTGGGTGCCACCTCAGAAGAGGGCCGGGTGGTCACCAATGGCATGAGCCAATACAGCCGCAATGAACGCAATGCCAATAGCGGCATCGTTGTGGCGATCACCCCCGACGACTACCCCGGTGGGCCCTTGGCTGGTGTTGATTTCCAGCGCGAGCTCGAATCACGCGCCTTTGTGCTGGGAGGCAGCAACTACAAAGCACCTGCCCAGCGCTTGGCTGATTTCTTGGCCGCCAAGCCCAGCAGCGATCTCGGCAGCGGCCGTCCTTCCTATGCCCCTGGCGTCACGCCCACTGACACGTGAATAGCACACATGACCGAGAGCATGACTGACGCGATCAACCGGCCCCGTCTGGCAGCGAGGCGGCCAAAGGGTCGACCGCCCCCCACTCGCACTCTTCCGTCGCTCCCTGCCATTGCTTGGGCGCCCTGACCAGCGCAGAGCCGGTGGTCAGTGCCCACCCTGCAAGGCGCGCATCTCCACCATCGTCAGGGCGGATGAAGCCAAAGCCTTGCTCAAAATTCCAAGCAGTGCAGATTCCTGTACGGAAGGGATTGCGCAAGCCTCCTGCTCCCGGTTCCTCTTCCTCCGCGACTTCTTCCTCCACAACCTCTTCCACAACCTTCTTCTTCCGCGGTGGCAAGTCGCGCCGCGGCGGCAGCTCGCGGCGGTCTCGCGGCGGTTCCGCGTCGGGGGGGAAATCACGA
>CAJWAH010000160.1 GCA_913020095.1 uncultured Synechococcus sp. | reverse complement strand
GTGGTCTTTTCCAGCCTACCTCTTCATCGACAAGAGAATCTCATGTCTTCTGCATCTATGGCGTCGCATGCTCCCTCCTCCACGCATCAGGCTGCTGCTGGCACTGCGGCTGCTGATGCTGTGGGCGGCACCGGAGGCGAAGGAATTGATGGCCTTGAGCGGCACCGATCTGCTCACCACCGTTCTGGCTGAGGGGCGGAGCAGCCGCCTGGTGCGCTGCCTGCGAGAAGAGAAGCAACTCGTTGAATCCATCGATATGGATGTGCATGCCTTGGAGCAGGGCAGCTTGGTGATCCTCGAAGCGATCTGTCCAAGCGACCGGCTGGGTGAGGTGCATCAAGAGGTCTGCGCGATTTTGCGTCAGTTGCAGCAGCAAGCCCCCAGCAGCACCGAGCTCAAGCGTGCCCAACGCTTGCTCGACCACGGGCACCGTTTTGCCATGGAAGGGATTGGCTCACTGGCCCAGCACTTGGGGCAAGCCACCTTGATGAGCCGCTTGGAACCCCTCGAACAGCCCCTGTCGCGCTGGCACCAATGGCAAGCGGAGGATCTTCAGCAGCTATCCGGCGCCCTCGATCCAGATTTGGCCTGCACCCTGCTGGTGAGGCCCAAATGAGCGCAAGGCTGCGTTGGCTTGAGCCCGGCTTCGGCGATGTGATGGCGGCCCGCTTGGTGTTGCCGCTTGGCAGTGCGGCAGATCCACCAGGCCAAGCGGGACTGCACCAGCTCCTAGCCGGTTCGCTCACCCGCGGCTGCGGCAGCCACGATGCGCGCTCCTTTGCCGAGTGGATCGAAAACCAGGGGGCCAGCCTGCGTTGTGAAGCTGGCGATGACCATCTGCAAATCATGCTGAAAGGGGTGGGTAGTGATCGCCATGTCCTGTTGCCGCAGCTACTCGAAATGGTGGAGCAGCCCGCTGCCAGCGGCGAGCAAATCGAGCTCGAGCGGGACCTCAACCTGCAAACCCTGCAGCGCCTGGAGGAAGACCCCTTCAGCCGCGCCCAAGATCGTTTGCGCCAACTGATGTTTGGCGATGGCCCCTACGGCCATGACCCCCTAGGCACCACCGCATCGCTGCAACAACTCGGCAGTCAAGACGTCGTCAACCAACGGCCGCGGTTAGCCAATCGTCAGGCGTTTCTGGTGGTGAGCGCGGCCCACGATCAAGCCTTGGCCGATGACCTTGAGCAACGTTTGCAGCGCTTTACCCATGACAGCGCCAGAGCGCCTGATCCATTGCCTCAAGGGGATCGCGGCTGGAGCGCTGATCCCCTCGATACCGAGCAAACCGTGCTGATGGTGGGCTTCCGCAGCCTGCCCGTTCAGCACGCCGATGCCTTGGGTTTGCGGTTGCTTCAGGTGCATCTCGGCTTAGGCATGAGTTGCCGGCTGTTTCTGCGACTGCGCGAAGAGCTGGGACTCGTCTACGACGTTGGCGCCGAGCTGGCCATGCGCCGGTTTGATTCTCCATTCATCTGGCATCTCTCCACCAGTGCCGATCAAGCCAGCAGTGCCCTTGAGGCATTACTGGATGAATGGCAACGGCTGCTCGATGAACCCCTGGCAGAAACCCAACTTGAGTTAGCCAAAGCGAAATTGCGCGGCCAAGAAGCCATGGGCCGGCAAACCGGTGCCCAGCGAGCAGAACGCCATGCCTTTTGCCAGGCCTATGGGCTGCCCAGCGATTTCCATGCCCAGGCCATGAAGCAACTGGACAGCATCAGCGCGATGCAGTTGCAGCAGATAGCTCATCGTTGGCTGCAGCAACCGTGCCTCAGTGGCAGTGGTCCAGCGGCCAGCCTGCACAGGGTTGAGCAACGTTGGCAGCAGCGGCTCAGTCGCTGCCTATCTCCTGCAGGGCACTAAGCGGCACCACAAAACTGCCGCGCCGAAAGCGCACGCCGCGCTGATCCTTAGGCAGCAGGGAAATCACTTCCCCCTCTTCTCCGGCACTCACCAGATCGCCAGGCCGCAACATCGGCATGGCATCGGCCGTCTTCAGATAAGGCTGTTGTTCAGACAACACCACACTGGCGCCAACAGGGCACGCGCTTGAAGCTGGCTCAGACACCGTTGTTGGACTGGGGAACGTGTTGCAGGATGACAGCCAGAGAGCACATGAGCAGCAGTGCGGGCCCTGTTGAACTGGAGTGGTGCCCTGGCCGGCCTGCTGCTACTGATCACTGGGGGACTGCTGCAGCCAGCTTGGTTGCAGTGGAGTGACACCAGCGGATGGCAGAGCATCAATTTGGGCGTCACAGCGCAGCTCCCCGCTCTGTTGCTGACAGCCCTGATCTGCGGCCCGCGCCCAGCCTTGATGGCTGCCATTGCCTACCTCGCCCTCGGCCTCAGCGGCGTGTTGATGGTGTTCCACAGCGGAGGGGGCTTGAGCTACCTGCAGCTTCCGGCCTTTGGCTACATCGCTGGCTTCTTGCCAGCTGCTTGGCTCTGCGGCCGGCTGGCCCAACGCGATGACGTCGATCAACTCGAACACTTGATGGCGATTGCGCTGTTGGGGGTGTTGACCGTGCAGCTCTGCGGCGGCCTCAATCTGGTGGTGGGCGATTGGGCAGGCCGCTGGGCCGAACCATTGCCCCAACTGCTGCTCAGTTATGGCCTGCTTCCCCTGGGGGGGCAGATCCTGCTCTGCACGGTGGTGGCCGTGATCAGCCGTCTGTTGCGGCCGCTGCTGGCGGTCAACCACTAGGCCATGGCTGGCAAACGTTTCTGGATCCTGCTGAGTGCTGCTGGGCTGTTGCTGCTGGATCAACTCAGCAAGCAGTGGTGGCTGCAAAACCTGCCACCTGGCGTCAGCCAGAGCTGGATTCCTGGACTGCTGAACCTGAGGCTGGTCTGGAACGATGGCGCCGCCTTCAGCCTGTTTCGCAATGGCTCGCAGTGGCTGGGCTGGATCAGCCTGCTAGTCAGCGTTGGCCTGTTGATCTGGATTGGGCGCCGTGGGCGGCAGTGGTCCCGCTGGCAAGCCGCAGCTGCGGCATGTCTGTTGGCAGGAAGCTTGGGCAATGGCATCGATCGCTGGCGCTATGGGGCGGTGATCGATGGCCTCGAGCTGGTGCCGTTCTCATTTCCCGTCTTCAATTTGGCCGACGTTGCGATCAACTTGGCCGTGCTGTGTCTGTTGATTGAAGCCATCCGCCAGCGATGAGCGCATTTCTTCGCCTTCACATCAACGGTGAACCCAGTAGGGAGATCCAGCTGCTGGGGGAGGTGTATCGACTCGGCCGCGATCCCGACGCTGAAATCGTGATCCAGCACCCTGCCATCAGCAAGCGCCATGCCTTGCTTGAGCGCCGTCATGGCCAGTGGCAGCTCAAGGACCAAGGCTCCACCAATGGTTTGAGCTGGAAGGGCCGATCGGTGCAGCTGTTGGCCCTCCGCGATGGGGACCGCATTCGCCTCGGGCCAGAGGCTGATCCATCACTGCCGGTACTGGAATTCCTCGACCCCAGCGCCCGCCGTCAGCGGCTCCACTGGTGGAAGGCATTCAGTTCAGGTCTGTTGAGCTTGGCCGGAGCTGGTCTGATGGTGCTTGGCTTCGGGGCCGTCAGCGTGCCGGTGCGCGGCAGTTTGGCTCCCGTGCGCGGGCCCTTGGTGCTCTATGACCGCAGCGGCACGCCGATCAATAGCGGCTTTGATACGAACCACCGCGAAAAGGAGCGTGTTGCCGATTTCGCGCCATCGCTGAGGGCGGCGTTGCTCTCCAGCGAAGACACCCGCTTCTGGTGGCATCCAGGGGTCGATCCGATTGGCATCACCCGTGCCTTGCTCGTCAACATCGCAGGCGGCCAAGTGCTGGAGGGCGGCAGCACCCTCACCCAACAGCTGGCCCGCAGCCTCTATCCCAACGAGGTGGGAGAGGGCGACACGCTGCAGCGCAAATGGAATGAACTGCTGGTGGCGTTGCAATTGGAGGCGCGCTTCAGCAAGCAAACGCTGCTGTTGAGCTACCTCAATCGGGTGTATCTCGGCGTGGGGTGGGGTTTTGAAGATGCTGCGCAGGC
>CAJWAH010000159.1 GCA_913020095.1 uncultured Synechococcus sp. | reverse complement strand
TGGGGCCCACCGGCCGTGGGAGCAGGGCCGTCTTCGTAAAAGCAGCTGCGGGCGCCGGTATGACAGGCCACATCACCGCGCTGCTCAATGGTGAGCAGCAGCACATCGGCATCGCAGTCGTAGCGGATGGCCTTCAAATCCTGGAAATGGCCACTGGTGGCGCCTTTGTGCCAAAGCTCCTGGCGTGAGCGGCTCCAGTAGTGCACCTCGCGCGTAGAGAGAGTGAGCTCCAAGGCCTGGCGATTCATCCACGCCACCATCAGCACGGCGCCATCCAGCCAGTCTTGGGCAATGGCGGGGATCAAGCCATCGGCGTTGAAACGCAGCTGCTCAATCGGCAGCTGCAACGGCTCGGCCATGGGGCAAGGGAGACTTATACCTAGCTTTGCAGCGCAGCGGCAGCGCTATGTACACCTGCTCAAAAAGCTTCGAAGGCTTCCCGTGCTGCCACCGCCAGCCGAACCACGAGGGCCATTGCCGGTTTGTGCATGGCTACAGCCGCAGCTTCACCTGCTGGTTTGGTGCCAGCGCACTGGATGCCAATGGGTTTGTGGTGGATTTCTCCAGCCTCAAAGAACTGAGGCAACAACTCAACCATCAGTTCGATCACACCTTTCTGGCCAACAGCGATGACCCCCTGCTGAGCGAGTGGGAGCGGCTGCATGAGCTCGGCGCCTTGGATTTGCGCGTGATGGGCAATGTGGGCATGGAAGGCAGTGCCCACTGGGTTTGGGAGCAGGTCAATGCCTTACTGCAGGAGCGCGATGGCGGGCGCAGCTGGTGCTGGAAGGTGGAAGCCAGGGAGAATTCCAGCAACGCTGCCTATTGGGAGGCCAAGCCCAGCTGGGTTGTTGATCGCTGCTCTTAAGGTTGGCGCGTTCTAAGCCGTGGCATGCCGAAAGGGCTCAGCGACCGCCAGAGACAAATCCTCAGGATCCTTGAGGCCAGCAGCAAGGAGCTGAGCGGCCAAGAGCTGCACAAATTGGGCTGCGAACTGGGCCAGAGCATGGGCTTGGCCACCGTGTATCGCAATCTGCGCGTGCTCCAACAAGCAGGGCGAGTGCGCTGCCGCCACTTGCCCAGTGGCGAACTGCTCTACAGCCCACTGGAGCGTGATGTGCACCACCTCACTTGCCTGGAGTGCGGCACAAGCCAGCCACTAACGAGCTGTCCTGTTGAGCAACAGGGGCTCAAATTGCCCACACCCGAGGGGTTTGAGCCGCTGTTCCACACCCTGGAGGTGTTTGGGTACTGCGCCAAGTGCAAGCCCGAATGACCAGCAACAGCAGCGCTATTGCACTGGAAGCCAAAGCCGTCAGCCACCGTTTTGGTTCTCAAGACGTTCTCGATTCCATCAACCTGAAACTGCGGCAAGGAGAGCTCACGGCCTTAATCGGGCCCAATGGAGCTGGGAAATCCACCTTGTTGCACGTTCTTCAAGGACTGCTCAAGCCGAGCCAAGGCGATGTTTTTGTAGGCGACACACCCGTTACATCGTGCCGGCATCGCATTGCACTGATGCCACAACGGGGCCGCATCGATTGGTCGTTTCCAATCACCGCCCTGGACATGGTGCGATTGCGCAAGCCCAAGACAGCAGGAGGCTGCTTTGAAGTCTCCGCCGAAGAGGCACTGGAGCGAGTTGGGCTACGCGAACGCGCCAAGGAACGCCTAGGGCGCCTTTCAGGAGGTCAACAGCAACGCGTCTTACTCGCTGGAGCGATCGCGCAAAACGCAGCGACCATGCTCCTCGATGAGCCTTGTTCAGCGCTTGATCCCCCCAGCCGAGAGCGCGTGATTGCTCTTCTGCAAAGTCTTGCCCAGGAGGGCCGCAGCATCTGCCTAACAAGCCACGACTGGGGCCCTGCACTGATGGGTTACGACCGGGTGATCGTGCTGGACCGGCAAATTCTGTTTGATGGCTCCCCACAAGATGTTGGAGAACAACTCAAAGACTTGATGAGTGCAGCCAAGCGCGGCCCCAACTAAGTGATGGAAGCTCTGCCCTGGTGGGGGTTACCCCTGATCTTTGCGCTTCTCGAAGGAGCCCTGTGCTCATGCGTTGGCACCGTGTTGCTGACACAACGACGGATCCTGCAGGCCAACTTGATCGCCAATGGGGTCCTGCCAGGACTGGCCATTGCTGTGGCGCTGCAGCTCGATCCAGCCATTGGTGGATGGGTCAGTGGCCTCGCTGCTGCTCTCGTCTCCGAACGCTTGATTCGATCTCACCAACACCAGCAAGAAGCTGTTCAAAACACAGTTCTTGCTGGCGCATTGGCGATAGGAGTCTTGTTGCTGGCACTCCTTCAACAGCGCGTAGAACTCGAAGCACTGTTGTTTGGTGATCTGTTGATCGCTGGCGGTCGAGACCTGCTGCAAACCCTGATTGCAGCAGCCGCAGCCCTGGCATTGATCGGTACTCAGTACCAACGGCTCGTGTTCAGCGGTGTGGATCCCGAGGGCGCCGAAGCCGCGGGTGTACCGATTCACCAACTGCGAACCCTGTTGGCGGTGGTCACAACGCTGGTCATCGTCAGCGCCATCTCTGCGGTGGGAATCATCCTGGTGATTGCCCTGCTTTGTGCCCCTGCTGTTGTTGGGCTCAATCAAGCCAGCAGCCTTTCGGGAGCCATGGTGCGAGCTTCTGCAATCGGATCAAGTTGCAGCCTCGGCGGATTTGGCCTTGCCCTGCTGCTGGATCTTCCCCCAGGCCCGGTCATCGGCTTGCTCTGCTTACTGCTGCTGTGGCTACCCAAGCCTGACCAAAGCATGAACTGACCGAGCACAAGAGCCCAGCGGAACCCCAAAAACGAGAATGATTATCATTCTTTGAGAGGAAAACATGCGCCACGCGTGGCTCATCTCTGGGATCACGGCATGCGCTGCGGCCTTGACCACAGCTGCCAGTGCAGCGACACCAGTGGTGATCGGTGCCGATGGGATCCTCTGCAACCTCACCAAAACCCTGGCTGCTGAGCAAGCCGAGGTGGGCTGCATCGTTGGCCCTGGCAAAGATCCTCACAACCTGCGGCTTCGCCCCAGCGAGCGGAAGCAATTGGCTAACGCCGACTTGGTGTTGATCAACGGCTACAGCCTGACCCCCGCTCTCGACAGGGTCACCACCAAACAACCGGTGGTGCGGGTTGGAGAAATTGCTATTCCCAATCACCCAGGCAATGACCCTCACCTCTGGCATGACCCCCAGCATGTGATCGCCATGAGCGGGGTGGTGAGCAACAAGCTCAAGGGCGTCAATGCCATCGGTAGCGCTGATGCCATCAACAATCGCCAGCAACAGGCCGTGTCTGTTCTGAAAGATCTCGATGGCTGGATCAAAGCTCAGATCGCAACCGTTCCTCCGCAGCAGCGTGTTTTGGTGACAAGCCACAGGAGCTTTGCTCCGATGGCACGCCGTTATGGCATCAAGGAATTGCCACTTCTCGATAAATACGCCACCGGTGGCACCTTGCGCCCCTCGAGCTTGAGCCAAATCAGCTCAGCGATTAAGGCGTCAGGAACCAAAGCAATCTTTGCCGACAACTTGCCGGCATCAAAAACAATGCGGCGCATCAGCCGCAGTTCTGGAGTTCCGATTGCCTCCAGACCGCTCTACAGCGAAGGCACAGCACCTGGGCGCAGCCTGGTGCAAACCGCCACTGACAACGTGTGCAACTTCGTTGTGAGCCAGGGCGGTCAATGCAACACCCAACAAGCCGAGCAACTGCAGGCTCGCTGGGCCGCCATTTCCTGAACGAAATCACCCACCCAGGCCTCGAGGCCAAACACATAAGACCCAAAAACATTTCAACAATGAACTTCTTTTCACCTGCCATCAAAAGAATCCTGATTGGAGCTGGCATCGGCCTCAGCTTTGGTATCCCTGACGCCCTCTTAACAGCAGCCCATTCCCATGGAGCCCATGGTGGTGGCAGCGCTCAAGATCTTGACCCGGGTGAATACCGCGTCCGCCCAGTGATCACGATCGAAGGCCATGGTGGCTTCGAGAACAACCTGGTGGAAGAAGGCAAGCCCGAGCACTACGCC
>CAJWAH010000158.1 GCA_913020095.1 uncultured Synechococcus sp. | reverse complement strand
AGCCCTTGTGGCCTACAACGGTCTGCGGGCCTTTGCAGGGCTCGAGGCTGTGGAGATTGAGGCGGTGGGTGAGTGGGCCTTTGCCCAGGGTTTGACCAATAACTCCCAAGCCTGGGGCAATGACACCAAAGGTGTTGGCCTTTGGTACGCGATGCAAGGCGCCAAGGTGGGCTGGATTGCTGATGAGGCCTACGACCCGCAGATCCTGGCTGACATTCAGCGCACGGCACGGCTTGGCTCAGAAACCGGCGTGATGGCGATGGTTCGTGAGTTTGGTCACGAAGGATTTGCCGATTACATCGAGCAGAGCGGCCTGCAGGATGCATTCATCAACACCTTGAAGATGGAGCCCCATTACGGGGGCTGGATGCATGGGCGTACCCACGGATTTTTAGATGTTGAAGGTGTGGCGATTGCCCATGACATCAACCACCTCACGGTGCTGGGTTGGGATCAAAGCCAGCCGTTCATGAATGACACCTTTGATTGGCCGCAATGGCCTGCCTTGGATGTGTCTGATCAAACGGTGATTAATTACTACCAAGGCATCGTGGCTTTGGGCGATCCGCTGAGTCAGAACCTGGAGGATTTGACCGGTGGCGGAGCGGTCACTCCCGAACCACAACCGGTGCCGTTCCCCGGTCCATTGCTGCCTGACGAGGGGCCTGCTGAGATTGATCCGGTGGTCGGTGCACCTGTGGATGTTGAGGTCAGTGGTGATCTCTGGTGGGGTGGTTTCACGGCCTCACTGACCGTCACCAACCAGAGCGATCAAACCCTGGATGATTGGGCCTTGAGTTTCACCAGCGCTCACCGTTTCTATGGCGAAGCCTGGGGCGTCGATGTGGTCACCGAGCAGCTCTCGGGAGACCTGTATCGCTATCAGCTCAGTGGCGCGGACTGGGGGCAGTCGATCGGAGCGGGTGAATCGCGAACCGTTGGCTTCAACGCCTTGGCGGGCACCGACCTGGCCCGTGACGGAAGCCTCAGCGAAGACACCCTGCTGGCGGCGGGAACGGACTTCACCGTGCTCTAAGCGGATCGCTTGCGCAGCACCGCCAGCAGTTTCTCCAGCACCTCAGGCAGTGGGGCCTCGAACACCATCCGCTCGCCAGTGATTGGGTGATCCAGGCCCAGCTGCACGGCATGGAGGGCTTGCCCTGGCAGCTCGATTGGCAACTTGCGGCAGCGGCTGTAGGTGGGATCCCCCACCACCGGGTGGTTGCGGTGGGCGCAATGCACCCGGATTTGGTGGGTGCGGCCGGTGTCGAGTTTGAAGCGCAGCAGCGAGTAGTCGCCGAGTCGTTCCTGCAGGCTCCAGTGGGTGCAGGCGTAACGCCCGTTCTCGCTACTCACCACCGCATATTTCTTGCGGTCGACAGGGTGGCGGCCAATGGCTCCAACGATCGTGCCGCTCTCGCCGGCCGGCACCCCATGCACTACGGCCAGGTATTCGCGGGAGGCCACGCGTTTTTGGATTTGCACCTGTAGTTTCACCAAGGCCTGCTGGCTCTTGGCGATCACGATGCAGCCGGTGGTGTCTTTATCGAGGCGATGCACGATCCCAGGCCGCAGCTTGCCGCTGATGCCCGGTAAGTCGGGGCAGTGGTGAAGGAGGCCGTTCACCAGGGTTCCGTCTTTGTTCCCTGGGGCTGGATGCACCGTCAGGCCAGCTGGTTTGTTGATCACGATCAGGTGCTCGTCTTCGAAGAGCACATCGAGATCCATCGGCTCAGGCTGCAGGTAGGGCAGCGGCTCTGGAGGCGGCATCCAGAGCTTGATTTCATCGCCGGTGCGTAGGGGCGTTTTGGCTCGGCCGGTGGTGCCATTGACCCGCACATAGCCGGCTTCGATGAATTTCTGAATCCGCGCGCGGCTTTGCTCAGGCCGCTGGCTCACCAGCCAACGGTCCAGACGCATCGGCAGGGGCTTGGGGTAGTGGAGCGTCAGCAGCTCGCCTTCCCCTTCGCCAAAGCCATTCATGGCAGCTCCAGGGCAATCGGCCCCAACACCGAACGGCGGTAGTCATCGAGGAGCCGTTGGGCCATGCGCTCGCTCTGGCCTGAGGTGTGCTTCAGCGCCGCTGCGCTCAACCAGGCGTTGGCCGCCCCAGGCCCAGCCTCCACCGCGATGCCGTAGCGCTGCTCCAGCAGTTGCGGCGGCACGGCAGCGGCAGGTTGCTGCTCCAGCGCCACCAGCATCTCGAGAAATGCCAGCGCAACGCCTTCGCCGTCGTAGGCGGCCTGGCCAATGTCATCGCAGAGGGCCAGATGCAGGGCGGCTTGCTGGTCATCCAGCCGCGGCGGCAGCACACCGGGTGCATCCAATAAATCCAGGCTTTGGCCCAGCCGCACCCAGCGCAGCGTGCGGGTCACACCGGCTCGCCGGGCGCTGTCGACCACCTTTTGGCGCACCAGCCGATTGATCAAGGCTGATTTGCCCACATTGGGGAACCCCAGGGTCAAGGCCCGCACGGGCCTGGGCCGCATGCCCCGTTTGCGGCGCCGCTCATTGAGTTGATCGCCAGCGCGGATGGCGGCCTGTTGCACCTGCTTGACGCCGGTGCCGGCTTTGGCGTCACACCACCAGGGCGTCTGCCCCTGGCTGCGGAACCATTCATCCCAGGCTTGCCGCGCCTGCGCCGACACCATGTCGCGCCGGTTGATCACCAACAGATGTTGTTTGCCTTTGATCCAGCGCTGCAGGTGGGGATGGCCTGTGGCCATCGGGATGCGCGCATCGCGCACCTCAATCACCAAATCCACCTTGCTGAGGTGCTGGGTGAGCTGCTGTTCAGCTTTGGCAATGTGGCCCGGATACCACTGGATCGCAGGGGCGCTCACGGCACCACCAGGACAGGGCAGGGGGCCAGCTGGATCACCCGTGCTGCCGTGCTGCTACTGGCTTGCTCCAGGTTGATGCCGCGGGTGCCCATCACGATCAGGTCGGCCTCGATCTCATCGGCCACATCGCCGATCACAAACGCTGGTTTGCCCTCCCGCTCGATCAGTTCGCATTCGATGCCTGCTTCGGCAAAGGTGTCGTGCGCTTTTTGCAGCAGCTGCGCCACGGCATCCACATCCCCCATGGAGCTGCTGCCTTCCTCTACCACCGAGAGCAGCACCAGCTTGCTGTCGTGCTGTTGCACCAGCTGCAACACCGTCGCCGCGGTGTCCATGGCTGCGCGGCTTTGGTCGAAGGGAAACAGAACGGTGCGGAACATGGCGCTGCCAAGGGCCCTGCCTTTGTCTTAGCTCGCCGCGGGCATCGATCCATGCCTCGAGGCTTGAAGGGTAAACTCGCCGCGCTTCCACCTCCCACGCACTATGGCCAAGCGCTCCTTGTCGGCACTGAACAGTGAGGCCCTGCGCGGCAAGCGTGTGCTGGTGCGCGTGGATTTCAACGTTCCCCTCAACGATGCCGGCGCCATCACCGATGACACCCGCATCCGTGCAGCCCTGCCCACCATCAAAGATCTGACCGGTAAGGGCGCCAAGGTGATCCTCTCGGCCCACTTCGGCCGTCCCAAGGGCCAAGTCAACGAAGACATGCGCCTCACCCCAGTGGCTGCGCGCCTGAGCGAGCTGCTCGGCGCCCCGGTTGCCAAGACCGATAGCTGCATCGGTAGCGATGCCGAGGCCAAGGTGGCCGCCATGGCCGATGGCGATGTGGTGCTGCTGGAGAACGTGCGCTTTTTCGCGGAAGAAGAGAAGAACGAATCTGGCTTCGCCGAAAAGCTGGCTGCCCTGGCTGAGGTCTATGTGAACGACGCCTTCGGCGCTGCTCACCGCGCCCATGCCTCCACCGAAGGCGTGACCAAGTACCTGAGCCCGAGCGTGGCTGGCTACCTGATGGAGAAGGAGCTGCAGTACCTGCAAGGTGCTGTTGACGATCCCAAGCGCCCCTTGGCCGCCATCGTTGGTGGCTCCAAAGTCAGCAGCAAGATCGGCGTGCTGGAGGCCCTGATCGACAAGTGCGACAAGGTGCTGATTGGCGGCGGCATGATCTTCACCTTCTACAAAGCCCGCGGCCTCTCGGTGGGCAAGAGCCTGGTGGAAGAGGACAAGCTGGAACTGG
>CAJWAH010000157.1 GCA_913020095.1 uncultured Synechococcus sp. | reverse complement strand
CTGCAGACGCTCCAGCTCACCCTCTGGGTCGCGCAGATGGCCTGGAAATCCAAGGGCCGCCAGGCTTTCCAGCAGGGCTTCCGCCGTTGCCGGGGGCTCGAGTTCCACCCAAGCCGAGCGGCTGAGCAAATTGACACTGGCCTGGTGCACCCCGGGTTGGGCGCGCAGGCGCTTCTCCACGGCGCTGACGCAGCCGCCGCACTTCATGCCTTCGATATCAAGAAGTAGCGCTTCTGGAGCCATGCCCCAAGCTAGGGACGCTTCGCCAGAGCGCCTTGCCTCGCAGTCAACGCAACGACAACTTCATCGATAAGAGCTTCACGGTGATGGCGGACCTGATCCTCAAGGTGCTGCCCACCAACCAGAAAGCCAAGGAAGCCTTTGCCTACTACCGCGATGGCATGAGCGCCCAAGGCGATGGTGAATACGCCGAAGCCCTGGAGAACTACCAAGAGGCGCTGCGGCTCGAGGAAGACCCCAATGACCGGGCGTTCATCCTCTACAACATGGCCCTGGTCTACGCCAGCAACGGCGAGCACAACAGGGCTTTGGAGCAATACGAACAGGCCCTCGAGCTCAACGCCAAGATGCCGCAGGTGCTCAACAACATGGCGGTGATTCACCACCATCTCGGCAGCATTGCCCAGGAAAAAGGTGAGGGCGATGAAGCCGATCGGCGCTTTGATTTGGCCGCTGATTTCTGGAGCAAGGCGATCCGCCTGGCACCGAACAACTACATCGAGGCCCAGAACTGGCTGAAGACCACCGGCCGTGGTTCGGCTGACGTCTACCTCTGATTAGTCATCAGCTGGGTTGACTCCCAGCGCTGCCACCAAAGCTTCGGCAATGCCGCTGGCCTCTTGAATCGCCAACTCAGGGCAGCTCACCCCGCTGCCTTTGGGCACCACAGCGCGGCGAAAGCCCAGGCGCGCAGCTTCTTGCAGGCGCAGCTCCAGCTGCCCAACGGGCCGCAATTGACCGCCCAAACCAAGTTCACCCACCAGCACCGTGCCGGCGGGCAGGGCCAAATCGCGAAAGCTGGCCACCACCGCCGCGGCCACACCCAAATCCGCGGCCGGTTCTTCCACCTCCAAACCACCGGCCACTGCCAGATAGCAGTCGAAGCGGGAGAGGGGCAGACCCAAGTGCTTCTCCAGCACAGCCAGGATTTGATGCAAGCGGTTGGTGCCGATGCCGGTGGCCATCCGCCTGGGGCTGGCGTAGCTGGTGGTGCTCACCAGCGCCTGCAGCTCCACCACCAACGGCCGCGTGCCCTCGCAGGCCACGATCGTGGCCATGCCCACCGATCCTTCCGGGCTGCCTAAAAACAGCTCGCTGGGGTTGCTCACCTCGAGCAGGCCGCGATCGCGCATCTCAAAAACCCCCAGCTCATGGGTGGCGCCAAAGCGGTTTTTCACCGCCCGCAGCAGCCGGTGGCTGGCGAAACGATCGCCTTCAAAAGTGAGCACCGCATCCACCAGGTGCTCGAGCACCTTGGGGCCCGCCAACATCCCTTCTTTGGTGACGTGGCCCACCAAAAGCAGAGCGATATCAAGCTTTTTGGCCAGCCGCTGCAGCGATGCCGCGCATTCACGCACTTGAGCAACCGAGCCCGGCGCACTGCTCAAATCAGCGTCATGCAGGGCCTGGATGCTGTCGATCACCGCCACATCAGGCCGCAAAGCTTCCAGCTCCTGGAGCACGTGCTCCAGATCGGTTTCAGCCAGCAGCTGGGGCCCATCCCCGCCACCACCGGCGGCAGCCAAGCGCTGCCAGCGCAACTTCACCTGTTGGGCTGATTCCTCCGCACTCACATAGAGAACGCTTTGGCGCTGGGCCAGATCGGCGGCGGTTTGCAGCAGCAGGGTGCTTTTGCCGATGCCGGGGTCACCACCCACCAGCACCAGCGAACCCGGCACCAAGCCCCCACCCAAGACCCGATCGAGCTCGGCAAACCCTGTGCCAAGGCGCTGCACGGCCCGCTCCCCCACCGCGGCCATGGCCTCTGAACGGCGCGGGGTGGGTTCAGCAGCCGGGGCGCTCTGGCGGCGGCGCCGACCATCGGGCGGCGGGCCACTGCTCTGCTCCACCAGGCTGTTCCAGCTACCGCAGGAGGAACAGCGTCCAAAAAACTGGCGGCTCTGGGCTCCGCAGTTTTGGCAGACGTAGGTGGTGACAGTTCGGGGCACCGGGGTTTATGAAGAATGGTGATTGTTCGGGCTTCAACTCGACCGTGTCTCGGTTGAGTGGTCCGGCCCTTAATTGTCCGCACACGACACCATGGCGGTTGCTGCCCCAGCCCACAACGGCAAGGAGACCATCCTTGTGGTGGACGATGAGGCCAGCATCCGGCGGATCCTCGAGACCAGGCTCTCGATGATTGGCTACAACGTTGTGACCGCGGCCGACGGCGAAGAGGCCCTCGAAGCGTTCCACCGCGAGCCCACGGATCTGGTGGTGCTCGACGTGATGATGCCCAAGCTCGATGGCTATGGCGTTTGCCAAGAGCTACGCAAGGAATCGGATGTGCCGATCGTGATGCTCACCGCCCTCGGCGATGTGGCTGACCGCATCACGGGCCTGGAGCTCGGCGCCGATGACTACGTCGTTAAGCCCTTCAGCCCCAAGGAACTCGAAGCGCGCATTCGCTGCGTGCTGCGCCGGGTGGAGAAGGAGCACGGCGGCGGCACGATCCCCAACTCCGGCGTGATCCAGGTGAGCGATCTCAAGATCGACACCAACAAACGCCAGGTGTACCGGGCCGGTGAACGCATCCGCCTGACCGGCATGGAATTCAGCCTGCTGGAGCTGCTGGTGAGCCGCTCAGGGGAGCCCTTTAGCCGCGGCGAAATCCTCAAGGATGTTTGGGGCTACACGCCTGAGCGCCATGTGGACACCCGGGTGGTGGATGTGCACATCTCGCGGCTGCGCTCCAAGCTCGAAGACGATCCTGCCAACCCCGAATTGATCCTCACCGCTCGGGGCACGGGTTACCTTTTTCAGCGCATCATTGACGGCGCCACTGGCGAAGGAGCCTGACCTCCATGGCGGAGCCCCAATCCCTGCCGGGTCGGACCCGGCGGCCGCGGCCCCGCCGTGCCATTAAGCGCCTGGTGATTTGGTATCGCCGCACCGGCCCGGTGATTCGGCTGGTGAACACGGCCAATTCCGCCCTGGGCCCGCTGCGCCTGGGCCAAACCCGCCCTGGCGGCGCCAGTGCTGTGAAAGGGCCACGACTTTCCATCGCCGTGGATGGCATGGGCGGCGATTACGCCCCAGGGCCAATCCTGGAAGGCTGCCTCGGCGCCATCGAAGAACTGCCGCTCAAGGTGATGTTCTTCGCCGAAGAGAAACCGCTGCAGGCGGCGATCAAGGCCCTGGAGCTGCAAGAGGCCGTGGATCAAGCCGTGGCCAAGGGCCACCTGGAGCTGATTGCCAGCGGCCCCTCGGTGGGCATGGACGATGAGGCCACCAGCGTGCGCCGCAAACGCCAGGCCAGCATCAATTTGGCCATGGACCGGGTCAAAGCTGGCGAAGCACTGGCGGTCTACTCAGCCGGCAACTCGGGAGCTGTGATGGCTGCCGCGATCTTTCGGCTCGGGCGGCTCAAGGGCATTGAACGGCCCGCGATTGGAGCCCTGTTCCCCACCAAAGACGTGGGTCAGCAGGTGCTGGTGCTCGATGTGGGCGCCAACACCGACTGCAAACCCAGCTACCTGCACCAGTTCGCGCTGCTTGGAAACATCTATGCCCGCGACGTGCTCGGGGTGAAGCAACCGCGCGTGGGGCTGCTGAACATCGGCGAAGAGGAATGCAAGGGCAATGAGCTCGCCCTTAAAACCCACCCATTGCTGGTGGAGGAAAAGCGGCTGAACTTCGCCGGCAACTGCGAAGGCCGAGATGTGCTCTCAGGCGAATTCGATGTGGTGGTTTGCGATGGCTTCACCGGCAACGTGCTGCTGAAGTTCCTCGAATCGGTGGGCAGCGTGCTGCTGGAGGTGCTCAAAGCCGAGCTGCCCCGCGGCCGGCGCGGCAAGGTGGGCTCGGCCTTTTTGATCAGCAATCTGCGCCGCATCAAAAAACGGCTC
>CAJWAH010000156.1 GCA_913020095.1 uncultured Synechococcus sp. | reverse complement strand
GGCGACGAGTTTGTGCAGCTCAAGCCGCCGAGCTGGGCCACGCTCTGGCCGACGCAGAGAGGCGGCGAGCGGCCGAGCCATTTTGCCGCGTGAGTCATGCGGACGGCAAACCGAACTGTAACGTCTAACGTAAACGACAGCAGTATATACCATTTCATTTTCTCATCGCATCGCCCAGGCCATCCCCCATCCGGGTGGCGTGATCTCGCAACCAAACATTCGCTCTCGCACATAATCTATTGTGGTTGTACATGCCACGCATGCTCGGCACGCATGCACATGGCATCGCGTTCACGCTTCTTGTGCGCCACGGCAGGCCTCTGGGGTGCGGTGCTGGTGGGTCTCTTCGCCGCTCTCTTTGGCGGCACGCCCACGCTGATCTCCGAGCCCACGGGCCCGATGACGGTGGTGATGACGGCAGTCATCGCTGGTCTGACAGCCCGCAACCCCGAGCACGGCCTAGCCATGGCCTTCACGGTGGTGATGCTGGCCGGGGTCTTCCAGATCGGCTTTGGCCTGTTGCGTCTGGGGCGCTACGTCACCCAGATGCCTTACACGGTGATCTCCGGCTTCATGAGCGGGATCGGCCTGATCTTGATCATCCTGCAGCTGGGGCCCTTCCTGGGTCAGGCCAGCCCCAAGGGGGGGGTGATTGGCACCCTGCAGGCGTTGCCTCAACTGCTAGCCGGAGCACGCCCTTTGGAGGTGTCCCTGGCGCTGATCACCCTGGCCATCCTCTGGTTCACCCCCAAACAACTCAAAAAAATTGCCCCGCCGCAGTTAATCGCGCTGCTGGTGGGAACCCTGGTGTCGCTGCCACTGATCAGTGGCTTTGGCTCTGAGGACATTCGCCGCATTGGCGAAATTGCCTCCGGCTTCCCGCAGCTGCAGCTGCCGATGTTCAGCGGCGCTGAACTGCAACTGATGGTGGTGGATGCCGCTGTGCTCGGCATGCTCGGCTGCATTGATGCTCTGCTCACCTCTGTGGTGGCCGACAGCCTCACCCGCACAGAGCACAACTCCAACAAAGAACTGATTGGCCAAGGCCTGGGCAACCTCGTCAGTGGCCTGTTCGGGGGCCTGCCCGGCGCAGGCGCCACCATGGGCACGGTGGTGAACATCCAGAGCGGCGGCCGCAGCGCCCTCTCCGGCATCTTCCGCGCCGTGATCCTGATGTTGGTGATCCTGGTAGGAGCACCCCTGGCTGCCGAGATTCCTCAGGCGGTGCTGGCTGGCATTGCCCTGAAGGTGGGTGTCGACATCGTCGACTGGGATTTCATCAAGCGCGCCCACCGCATCTCCCTCAATGGGGCGCTGATCATGTATTTGGTGATCGCCCTCACCGTGCTGGTGGATCTGATCACCGCGGTGTTTGTTGGCGTTTTCATCGCCAACATCCTCACGATCGACAAGATGAGCGCGCTGCAAAGCGAGGCGATCCAGTCGGTGAGCACCGGCGATGGCGACTTAGAGATCAGCGACGACGAGCGCGAACTGCTGAATCAGGGCCACGGCAAGGTGCTGCTGTTCCAGCTCAATGGCGCCATGATTTTCGGCGTTGCCAAGGCAATCAACCGCGAGCACAACGCGATTAGCGACTGCAGGGCGGTGGTGTTTGATCTCTCCAAGGTCTCGCACCTGGGTGTGACCGCAGCACTCGCGGTGGAAAACGCGGTGGAAGAAGCGATTGAAGTGGGCCGGCAGGTGTTTGTCGTTGGTGCCAGCGGCACCACACGCCGGCGCTTGGAAAAGCTCGGCCTCTTCAGCAAGCTGCCAGCAGAACGCACCGAAATCGACCGGCGCGAAGCCCTACGCACCGCCGTGGCGGGGATGGCCTAAATCGATCAGGCCGCCACCGCCTCCTTCTCAGCCAAGCCAACGTTGCCGCGCTCGCTGGGGGGAACCAGCAGCTTGAAGCGGCCCTTCCAGGTGTTCCAATCGGCAAGGATTGCCGAGGCTTTGGTGCTGCCGGTTTCGGCCACATAGGCCTCGAGCAGTGGCTTGAGCAACGCCTCCTGCTCCGGAGTCGTCAGCGGGCAAATCGCCACGATCTCCGGGTTCACCCGAGCGGTGAGGCGATCGTCTTCATCGAGCAGGAAGGCCACACCACCAGTCATGCCTGCGGCCACGTTGCGGCCGGTGCTGCCCAGCACCACCACAACACCACCGGTCATGTACTCACAGCAGTGATCGCCAGCGCCTTCAACAACGGTGCGCGCACCGCTATTGCGAACGCCGAAGCGTTCCCCAGCGCGGCCGTAGGCAAACAGCTCACCGCCAGTGGCGCCATAGAGGCAGGTGTTGCCAAGAATCACCTGGCTGCCAGGGTCGTTGCCGCTGCTGGGGGGCACCACGGTGAGACGTCCGCCGCAAAGGCCTTTACCGACGTAGTCGTTGGCCTCGCCCACCAGGCGCACATTCATGCCCTGCACGTTGAAGGCACCAAAGCTCTGACCAGCAAAGCCTTCAAAAGTGAGGTTGAGCTGACCCTTAAACCCGGTGTTGCCATGGCGTTCAGCGATCTCGCCGGCCAAGCGCGCGCAGACGCTGCGATCGGTGTTGATGATTGGCACGGTGCGCGCCAACTGACCATGGCTCTCGATGGCCGCCATTAGTTCGGCATCGGCGAGGAGCTGATCCTCAAGGATCGGCCCATTGCTGTGGGCCTCACTGGCGTGCTGCAACCAGGAGCGGTCTTCAGCGCCAGCAATCGGAGCCAACAGGCAGGACAAATCCAGGGCCTGGGTCTTGGCCAACTGCACCTGACGGGCCTGAAGCAGCTCCGTGCGTCCAATCAACTCCTGCAGGCTGGCGACACCCAGCACGCTGAGCAGCTGGCGCACCTCTTCAGCGACATAAAGGAAGAAGTTGACCACCTGCTCCGGCAGACCGGGGAAACGCTTGCGCAGGTTTTCCTTCTGCGTTGCCACGCCCACCGGGCAGTTATTGGTGTGGCAAACGCGGGCCATGATGCAGCCCTCAGCAATCATCGCGACAGAGCCGAAGCCGTACTCCTCAGCGCCCAGCAGAGCAGCAATCACCACATCCCAACCGGTCTTGAGGCCGCCATCGGCGCGCAGCAGCACGCGATTGCGCAAACCGTTTTCCAGCAGTGAGCGGTGCACTTCGGTCAGACCCATTTCCCAGGGGCCACCGGCGTGCTTGATCGAGCTCAATGGAGAAGCGCCCGTGCCGCCGTCATGGCCGGAGATCTGGATCACATCGGCATTGGCCTTGGCAACACCAGCGGCGATGGTGCCGATGCCGATCTCAGCCACCAACTTGACGCTCACGCGAGCCGCTGGGTGCACCTGGTGCAGGTCGTGAATCAGCTGCGCCAGATCCTCAATCGAATAGATGTCGTGGTGCGGCGGCGGCGAGATCAGAGCCACACCCGGCTTGCTGTTGCGCAGCCAAGCGATGTAGGGATCCACCTTGGGGCCAGGCAGCTGACCGCCTTCACCTGGCTTGGCGCCCTGAGCCACTTTGATCTCAAGCTGCTTGCCGCTGCGCAGGTATTCCGGGGTCACACCGAAGCGACCAGAAGCGATCTGCTTGATCGCCGAGCAGGCGGTATCGCCATTGCGCAGGCCGCCAATGCTGGGGAGCACCTTGGAGCGCCCCTCACCATCCACATCGTTGAGCATGTTGAAGCGGGCGGGATCTTCCCCGCCCTCACCGCTGTTGCTCTTGCCGCCGATGCGGTTCATGGCAACGGCCAACACCTCATGGGCTTCGCGGGAGAGCGCTCCAAGGCTCATGCCACCGGTGCAGAAGCGGGCGCAGATGCTTTCAACGCTCTCGACTTGATCGATCGGCAACGGCGTTGGGGCCGGCTTGAGCTCAAGCAGGTCGCGCAGGGTGGTGACGGGCCGGTTTTCCAGCAGCGTCTTGTAGGTGGAGAAGTGGTCGTAACCGGGCCCAGCCTTCACAGCGGCGTGGAGAGCCTTGGCCATCTCCGGGCTGTTGAGGTGGTACTCCCCGCCAGTGCGGTATTGCACAAAACCCATGAACTCGAGCTTGGTGCGGTTGAGTTCGGGGAAAGCCTTGGCATGCAGGCTGAGGGTTTCACTGGCCAGATCGGTAATC
>CAJWAH010000155.1 GCA_913020095.1 uncultured Synechococcus sp. | reverse complement strand
AGCGCGCACTCCGACGGGCTCTGGTCGCTGAGCGCCTCCACGAGCCTCTTGCGGCGGGGTGCGTGGTGGCCGCTCGCCGGAGAGGGGCATGAGAGAGCGCACGCGATCCGGTCGTGGTTGCTGTTGGCTGGGTCTGGACACCGGACACGGCGTGCGAGTGTGCCGAGTCCGCCGCCAGCAAGTTGACGCCTAGCCCGCGGGACCACGACTGCTGCACGACGGCGCTGTCAGCAATCGACTGACCTCCAGGCGGGACGCTCCTCGAGCCAAGCGGGATGTTCAGCGTCCCCACCCTTCTCGTCAGGAAGCGCGCCGGTCTGACCGTGCGGTCTGCCAGGCACGCCGCGTGGTCGTGGATGAGTGCCCTCCAGAACGTCCGGTCTTGGGCGCAGTGTACCCATCCAGAGCGGCAAAGGGTAGTGAAGCGTCGGAACTCGGGCTCCCTCACGCCATCCATGATCTTCACCGAAGCCGGCAACAGCGAGGCACTGCGCAATCTGTGGATGAGCGCCATCAATGGCGGCGCTGATATGGTACAAATTATCACCTGGAACGATTATTCCGAAGGCACCGAGATTTCACCCTCCACCGGTACCCGGTTTGGGTTTTACGATCTCGCAACCTTTTATACCCAGTGGTTCAAACTGGGTAAACCGGAGATCGTTCGCGATGCCCTGCCAGCCAGCCTGGAGCTGGGCATCACGGCCTTGCTGGTGGCCCTGGTGCTGGGCTTGGCGGTGGGCTTCAGCGGTGTGGCGCGGCCGGAAGGAAAACTCGATCTCAGCGGCCGGCTCTATGGCATCGGCACCTACGCCTTGCCGGTGTTTTGGGCTGCGATGGTGATGCAACTGATCTTTGCCGTTGGCCTGGGCTGGTTTCCGGTGGGTGGCCGGTTTCCGCCCACCGCCTTGCCACCGCAAGGCACCGGCTTCTACCTGCTCGATGGAATCCTGCAGGCCAATCCCCAGGTGATTTGGGGCACGCTGCAGCATCTCGCCCTGCCAGCCATCACCTTGGGGCTGCTGCTCAGCGGAATCTTTGAGCGGGCCTTGCGGCTCAACCTGCGGCGGGCCTTGCGCTCCGACTACGTGGAAGCAGCCAGAAGCCGCGGCATCAGCGAACGGCGCGTGGTGCTGCGCCATGCCCTGCCCAATGCCCTGCTGCCGGTGCTGACGATCACCGGCATCACCGTGGCTTCGCTGATCGGCGGTGCGCTGTTGATCGAGTTGATCTTTTCCTGGCCTGGCATTGCCTACCGGCTGCAGGAAGCCATCGCCCAACGGGACTATCCCCTGGTGCAGGGAATCGTGGTGGTGATCGCCGCGTTGGTGGTGATGGTGAATCTGGCGGTTGATGTGGTGGTGGCGCTGCTGGATCCGCGGCTGAAGTTTTAAGGCAACAGAGGCTCCGTCATCGGGCCATCCAGCACGTAGGTGCTCACCCCTTGCATGGAATGCAATCCAGAAGGAAGACTCTCGCCGGTGTCGAGGGTTTGCAGGAAGCGGGCGTGCAGATCCACAAGGGCGCGTTGCACCAAGCGAGGGTCTTCTCCCACCAGATCGGAGCCAAGGCGCATCAACGCTTGATCTCGCTGCAAGCCGACAGGTGAAAAGTGGCTGCCCCCCTCCACCACGGCAAGCCGGCTGCCGGGGTGCTGGAACTGCTGAAACGGCCGCAGCTGCTCATTCAAAGGCGGTGTGATCAGGTCCATGCTGCCGCCAAAGCTCAGCACGGGCACGGCGATTGAGGCCAATCCCCGCTCACCCCAAAGCAAGCTGCCAAAGCTATTGAGCACCACCACAGCATCCAGGCCAGCCGGCGGCTCCAGCTCCGGCAGGCTCAGCTCTGTGAGCTGGCACTGCAACAGAAAAGAGCTGTCGAGCACTGGGATCTGCTGGAGGTTTTGGCTGCAGCGCTCAGCCAAGCCAGGCTCCACCTCCGCTCCAGCCCACAGCAGGCTGGCCAAGGCCCCAAGGGAATGGCCTAACAACACCAGCCGGGGCGGGCTGCCATGGGGCCCAAAACCGATGCGGCCATCACTGACAGCTGCCTGAACCGCTTGCAGGTCCTGAAGGCGATTCGGCAAGGTTTCCAGCCCAGGCAGGGTTTGGCGGCCTTCCAACAAGCCGCGCACAGCGGTGTCGTCACTACCGGGATGCTGCACAGCCAACACCGGCCATCCCTGGGCAGCCAACTCACTGGCCAGCCATTCCATCTGCGCGGTTGAGCCGCCCAGGCCATGGCTGAGCAGCAACCATCGCTGGGCTTGCTGGCCGCCTTGGGGCCACCAGAGATCAAGCTCTAAAGCAGAGCCACGGTGAGCAACCGGCAAGGCGCGATGGCGTCGCTGCACCACACGGCGATCACCAATGGCTGAAGCCAACGGCAGCAAATCCAGCGATTGGAGTCGCTGCACCAAGGTTTTTTGGGTTTCCAATTGCTCCCGCAACTGGAAACCCAAAAGAGAGAGCGCATCAAGATCCAACTCCAAGTGCGGAGTTGGCGCTTCTTTCAACAGGCTCACCACGGTGCTGGGGCGGCGTTTTTGGAGCAGATCCAGCAGTAGCGGCCCGCCATCACCATCAGCGCTGCGCAACAACGACCCCAGCTGCAACACCAATTGGCGCCCCGCCCAGCTCTCCAGAAGCAGGGCGATGGTGCTGTTTTCCAGATTGAGCGGCTGCTGCAACAGCCGCTGCAGATCTTCGCGGGTCTGTTGATCCAGCAGGTTGAGCCAAGGCCCCAGCTCTGGATTGGCCTTCGGCCTTAGAGCCCAAGCCTCCAGCTCATTGATGTCCAGCGGCAGCTCCAAGCCGCTGAAGCGCACCAGCAACTGCTCAGCCGCTGGGGCACGGGGCACAGAACCGAGGCTGATCGCCAGCGCGAGCAGGCCATGGGTCAGAGTTCGCAGTGCCTGCGACAGGGACAACGGTGCAGCTGGCCAAATGGTGGCTCCAGTTTCCCTGGAATTTGCGACTTGTCGCCCTCTTTCGCGCCCTAGCGATGCTGGGAGCCGGCGGAATTCTGTTTTTGGGGCCCTTGGTGTTCAACCGCCTTGGGCTCGCGAGCACCACGATCGGCCTTGGTTTGGCCCTCGCCAGCGGCGTTGGGCTGATTTCACGCTTTTTGAGTGGCTACATGCTTGATCGCGGGGCCGCGTTGGCCGTCCCACTGCGGATTGGCGCCGTTCTCTCGATCAGCGCCGACCTGCTGTTGCTCCAGGCCAGCGACAGCTCAGGTTTTTTAATTGGCCAGCTCTTGCTTGGCTTGGGCATGGGCTTCTATTGGCCCGCCGCTGAATTCGCCTCCGCCAGCCTTAGCGCTCCGTTGCCCTCCAGCCAGGGCTTTGCCCTGGCCAGAACCGCCGATGCCCTAGGCATTGCCGCGGGAACCGCCTTGGGCACCCTGCTGGCTGCGCTGTTTGGCGCCGATCAATTGCGCTGGGTCTATGGCGTGGATATCAGCTGCATGGTTTTGCTGCTGGTGCTGGTGGGCTGGCTGCCGCGCCACAGCGCCATGCCCAATGCCAGCGAAGCACCATCCACAGGGCCAGCTCCACCCCGCTCCTGGCTGCGCCCCCTGCTGCCGCTGTTGATGTTGTCGCTGCTGGGCACCGGTCTGATCAACCTGCAGCAGAGCGCCTTGCCCCTGGATTTAGCCAATGGCGGCTTGGCCCGCGCCGGGCTGCCTGAGGTGGGCGGCGGGCTGCTGATGGGCGTGCAATTGGTGTTGATCCTGCTGCTGCAGTGGCCGGTGGGACACCGGCTGGGGCAACAGCCCGTTGGCGTGGGTTTGCGACTCAGCCTGCGCAGCTTTGCGGCCGCCTGCGGCTTGATGGCGCTCTCGGCGCTGCATCCCCAAGGCGTGGTGCTGCTGCTCGCCGCCCAGCCCTTGCTGGCCCTAGCGATCACGGCCTTCTTGCCCACCATCACCGAAGCGGTGATCGAAGCGGTGGAGCCAGCCCACCAGGGACTCGCCTTGGGCCTTTATTCACAAGCCTGGGCGATCAGCGGGATCAGTCTGCCGCCGATTGCCGGGTGGATGCTGCAAAGCGAGCAGCACGGCCTGGGGCTATGGCTGCTGATGGGCGGCTTCAGTCTGCTGGCG
>CAJWAH010000154.1 GCA_913020095.1 uncultured Synechococcus sp. | reverse complement strand
GCTGGCAGCAGGGTCATCGAGGTGGGAGGCAAAGGTGTCGTCGTTGGCGTAGATCTCCACCCATTCGCTCAGATTCGGCTCGGGGTAATCAGCGTGATAGCAGAGCACCCCGGGATGATTCAGCATCACCCCGGCAAGCACGTCGGCGCTCTCGCAAAACTGGTTTTGCATGCCGGGCTTGATCTCCCAGCGGACCTTGAGCAGAAAAGCCATGGGTGTTGCTCCTATTGGGGGGCGCCGTTGTAGATGACCTGTTTGACCCGGTTGCCTTCAGGGTCGATCAGGATCTTGGTTTGCACCGTGGCGGGTTGTTGATTCACTTCCCAGCCCGGAGCCCCGCCGAGGAAATTGAACAGGTAGCCATTGGCGCTGTCTTCGACGAGGCAATCACCACCGCCTGAGCGGTGCATGCAGCTAGCGGTGAAGTAGTTGCTGAGGCCGCCGTTGAGGCGCTCGGCTTCCATGCGGGCCAAGTTGGCTGCCCGCACTTGGCTGGCGGGAACTTGTGCCAAGGCCGAACTGGCTGTGGCAACCAGCAGAAGTCCAGCAGTGAGTAAGGGTTTGAGCATGGTTGATGCGGCACTCCATACCTTTGGTAGCCACGGCGTTGCGCGGTGAACTCCTGACGCTGCAAAGGATCGTTTTTAGGGTTCAGATACCTAGGGGTAAGAGCTGTGCAGATCACCCAGCAGCAGCAGGGGCTGATGGTGGATGGCTCGCTGATGCGGCTGCATGTCGCCCAGCCCAAAGCCGAAGGCCGCTATCCAGGGGTGGTGTTCTTCTCCGACATCTACCAACTCGGTGAGCCGATGCTGCGCTTGGCGAACCGTTTGGCGGGATACGGCTACGTGGTGGCAGCACCCGAGATCTTTCATCGGTTGGAGCGGCCCGGCACGGTGATGGAGCCCGGTGGTGTGGGCCGCCTGCGCGGCAATGCCGATGCCAAGGCCACGCCTGTTGCGGCCTACGACGCCGATGCCCGCGCCGTTCTCGATTGGCTTGGCGAGCAGGCCAGTGTTGATGGCCAGCGGCTCATTAGCTTTGGCTTTTGTTTAGGCGGCCACTTGGCTTTGCGGGCGGCCTTGGATGGGCGCATCAAGGCTGCTGTTTGCTGCTACCCAACCGGTTTGCAGAACGGGGTGTTGGGCGCTGATCGCGCCGACACGCTTGAGCGTTTGAGCGAGATTCAAGCCTCGGTGTTCACCGTGTTCGGCAGCCTCGATCCCCACGTGCCACCTGAGGCGTTGCAGCAGGTACTCGCAGCGTTTGAGGCCAGCGGCCTCAATCACCGCAGCGCGCTTTTTGAGGCCGATCACACGTTCATGCGTGATGACGGCCCCCGCTGGGATCCCCAAGCCGCTGATCAGGCGTGGTCAGCGGCCATGCAGTTCTTGGCTGATCAGCCTTCGGGGAACAGCAAGTTGGTGAGCTCGTCGGCATCCACGTCGTAGGCCAACGCCAAGGTGCTTTCCACCGTGGAGGTCACTTCCGACGGCAAGAACCTCAAGGCGTTCATGGCGTCTTCGGAGATCTCGTCGGTGGCGAGCTTTTCTCCTTCTGGATTGAGCTTCTCGTCGTTGAGGACCGCCAGTACCCAGGTTTGATAAGCGAACAGCAGATCAGACAGCTCGAGATCGGGATCGTTGAGGTCGAGGGCCATGGGAAGGCGTGCAACACCTTCAGTCTGCCTGCAGCAGGCCCAATTGCCGGCCCTTGCGCACAGCGAGATGGCGGCTGGGCACCTCCAACTTCTCGTAGAGCTCACGCACGTAGCCCTTCAAGGTGCTGTGGGCGAGGCCTAATTCGTGAGCTAATTCCGCCAAGGAGTGCTGGCTTTGCAGGCCTTCAAGCACCTCTTGCTGCCTGGGGGACAGGTGGGGATGGCGCTGGGCGTCCACCCGTTTCAACGCTGGATCGACAAAGCAGGTGCCCTCCTCTTGGAGATGTTCCAAGGCCCGCAGCAGCACACCACGGCCCAGTTGCTCGCTGCTGCAGGCAGCATCCACGCCCAGGCTCAGCATTTGCTGCCAAGGGAAATGCTGCGGCCGGCTCACGATCAACAGCGTCTGCAGCTGCGGTTGGATCTGCTTGCTGCGGCTCACCAACTGGAGCCCGGATCCCTGCTGCAGCTGGTCGTGGCTGATCAGCAGCTGCGGGCGGCGCTGTTGCACGTGCCTCGCGGCTTCTGCTTCGGTGGTGCAGGCCGCCACCACATCGGCACTGCCTTGCAGCGCGGTGGATTGGCTGACCAACAGCGGCCAGCTTGGGCTGCACAGCACCACCCGTTGGCCGGCGAGCAGGGCTTCTCCCCGCTGGCGCCTCTCCCGCAGCATCCCCAGTTGGGTGGTGCAGTCCATGGCCGGCGCGCATCTGATCTGCTGGTAGGAGAGATGGATTGTGGTGCGGTTAGCCAGTGGTGGAAGCGCAATCCAATAACGATCTGCAGGGGGCGCTGCTGCACTTTGCAGTGCAGGAATTGGTGCGCCATCAGCGCGAGGAATTCCCGCCGCTGTGGACCCGTGAAAGCTGGGCCAAGTTTTTGATCTGGTTGGCTTTGCAGTGCGGCGCTGGCGTTCAGCAGCAGGAGCTGGAAGCTTTTGCCCACGCCTTGGGTCCGGTGTTGACCGGCCGCTTGCGGCGTTTGTTTTTTGAGCGCGAACTCGGCGATCTCGATCTCAAAGTGATGGCTGATCCCGCTGAGGCCCAAGTGCTGGTGATGCCGCTGGGCCCAGCGCGGCCCTTGGCTGAAGCTGATGTGCAAGCTGCTTTGGGGCAGGTCAAGCTCACGGAGCTGGTGCTGGCCGAGCCGAGCAGCTGGCAGCAGCTGGAGGCGTTGGTGGCGATTCCTTGGCGCGGCGCCTCGGAAGCCTGAGCTGCTTTTTGCGAGCATGGCCGCTTCGCGCGCGCCGCTGCAGTGATCGAACTGGCCAAGACCTACGACCCCCAGGCCACTGAGGCGCGCTGGCAGCAGGCCTGGGAAGAGTCAGGGGCGTTTCACCCAGATCCTGAGGCCCCTGGCGAACCGTTTTCGCTGGTGACGCCGCCACCGAACGTGACCGGCAGCCTGCACATGGGCCATGCCTTCAACACGGCGCTGATCGACACGATCGTTCGGTTTCAGCGGATGCAGGGCAAAAACGTGCTCTGTCTGCCGGGCACCGATCACGCCTCGATTGCCGTTCAGACAATCCTGGAAAAACAGCTCAAGGCTGAGGGCAGCAGCAAAGAGGAGCTGGGCCGCGAAGGATTTTTGGAGCGCTGCTGGGCTTGGAAGGGCGAAAGCGGCGGTCGCATCGTTAGCCAGCTGCGCCGCCTTGGTTTCTCGGTGGATTGGCAGCGGGAGCGCTTCACCCTCGATGCCGGTTGCAGCCAGGCGGTGATCGAAGCCTTCGTCAGCCTGCATGAGCAAGGCCTGATTTACCGGGGCGAATACCTGGTGAATTGGTGCCCGGCTTCCGGCTCGGCCGTGAGTGATCTGGAGGTGGAGATGAAAGAGGTGGATGGTCACCTCTGGCATTTCCGCTATCCCCTCAGCGATGGCAGTGGCCATCTGGAAGTGGCCACCACGCGCCCGGAAACGATGCTGGGCGATACCGGTGTGGCGGTGAACCCCAGCGATGGGCGCTACAGCGCCCTGGTGGGCCAAACCCTGACCCTGCCGTTGGTGGGGCGGGAGATTCCGATCGTGGCTGATGAGCACGTCGATGCTGAGTTCGGCACCGGTTGCGTCAAGGTGACGCCCGCCCATGACCCCAACGACTTCGCCATTGGCCAGCGCCATGGTTTGCCGTTGATCACGGTGATGGCCAAGGACGGCAGCATGAACAGTGAAGCCGGCCGCTTTGCCGGTTTGGATCGCTTTGAAGCGCGCAAAGCCGTGGTGGCGGCGATGGAGGAGCAGGGCTTGCTGGTGAAGGTGGAGCCCCACCGCCACAGCGTTCCCTATTCCGATCGCGGCAAGGTGCCGGTGGAGCCGTTGCTCTCCACCCAGTGGTTTGTCAAAGCTGAGCCGTTAGCGGCCCGCTGCCGTGAGGCCCTCGATCAAGCCAAGCCCCAGTTCGTGCCGGAACGTTGGAGCAAGGTCTACCGCGATTGGCTCACCGACATCCGCGAT
>CAJWAH010000153.1 GCA_913020095.1 uncultured Synechococcus sp. | reverse complement strand
CAAAGGCCACTTCACCAGCAACGGTGGGCACACCAACGCAATTGCCGTAGTGGGCGATGCCAGCCACCACCCCCTCCATCAAGCCGGCATTGCGGGACTCCTCGAGAGGCCCAAACCGCAATGCATTGAGCAGGGCCATGGGGCGGGCACCCATGGTGAAAATGTCGCGCAGGATCCCGCCCACACCGGTGGCGGCACCTTGAAAGGGCTCCACCGCTGAGGGGTGGTTGTGGCTTTCGATCTTGAAGGCCAAGCGATGGCCTTCACCGAGATCCACAACACCAGCGTTTTCCCCAGGACCCACCAAAATTCGTGGCCCCTCGGTGGGAAATTGCCCCAGCAGCGGGCGGGAGTTGCGGTAACAGCAATGCTCCGACCACATCACCCCAAACATGCCCAACTCGGCCCGGTTGGGATGGCGCCCCAGACGCCGCACGATTTCGTTGTAATCCTCTGGTGTCAGGCCCTCTTGCTTGACCTGCGCAGCAATGGCTGGCGGCGCTTGATCAAAGGCTGGGGCACCGGAAGCAGGGGTGGAAGCCAAGGCGCTGAGCCATCAAGACAGCCTCCAGTCTGAATGAGCTCAGATCCAGGGATCCTCGCCATCGTCGGGATCATCCCAATCGCGGCTACGCGAACGGCGGCGGCGCTCATCCACGGGCGGTTCCTCATCGCGCCAGCGCTCAACCAGATCCTCCCCGCCATCCCAGAGGCGCTGACCAAAGGAACGCAAACGCCCCTCCAGGTCATCAAACGAGTCGGGAACTTGATCGCGAATTTGACGGCTACGGCGCAGCATCTGCTGACGGATGCTGGCGCGATCGAGGGGTAGATCGTCGAGCTCTTGCAACGCCGCCTGAACTTGCCCCGGCTGTTGATCGATCAAGCGATCGGGTTCCAAACGCCAACGGCTACTGCCAGGCAAACGGGGATCACTTCGCGCCACCAGGTAGTGGTTGATGCGTCCGCTCTGCACATCAACCACCGCATCCACCAGACGGCCCAAGGGTTGCTGCTGCTGGCCCAGCAGGGTGGCCTCCATCAAGGTGGGCAGCAGATCCAAGGTGGGCTGTTCGGTGTCGGCGGGCTCTCCCTCCACCTCGACTTGCCCCTCCAACCAATCCACCAGTTGATCCAGACGCCACACCGAGCGCCGCGGGCCAAAGGCCGACGGACGCGAACTCCAGCCCAGCAAGCGATGGCACGGGGGGTGCATCCAGACCTGATGACCAACACCCAGGTCTTGACCCAACTCATCCCGCAGGCGTGAGCGCAACAGCTCACTGATCAAGATCTGGCGGGGAAGCGGCATTCAGCTCCGGATCTGAACAGGCATGACCAGATACGTGAAACCGGCCTCGCCATCCTCATCAGCTGACAACACCGCAGGACTGGTGGGGCTGTTGAGGTTGAGGCGCACGGTGGCATCGGCCATGGCCTTCAGCCCATCCAGCAGGTAACGCACGTTGAAGGCCATGGCGATCTCCTCGCCATTGATTTGAGCCGCCAGGGATTCCGAACCGCTGCCCACATCCAACGCATCAGCACTGAGCTGCAGCTGACCACTGGCTGGATCAGCGGTGAGTTTGACCACGTTGTTGTGTTGATCAGCCAGCACCGCAATGCGTTCCAGGGCGGCGATGAACGGCTTGCGCTCCAGGCTGATGGTGCGAGCAAAGCTCTCAGGAATCAGCTGGCCGTAATTGGGGTAGGTGCCCTCCAGGGTGCGGCTGGTGAGCACTTGATCAGCCCACAAAAACACCACCTGGCCGCGATCACAGAACAGGCTGATCGACTCTTCCGAGGGGCGGGCAGACAGCAGCCGCTCCAACTCACGCAACGACCGGGCCGGCACGGTGACGGCAAAGGATTCAGCACCCTCTTGGCCGCCAGCGCCATTGCGGCGCACCGCCAAACGGTGACCATCGGTTGCCGCAAACTCCAACCCGCCCTCTTCCACCTTGAGGTGAATGCCGGTGAGGATTTGCTTGGACTCATCGCCACTGCTGGCAAATAAGGTGCTGCGCAGACCTTCCGCGAAGGCTTCACCGCTAAGCAGCAGGGGCTGCCCGTTTTGGGCCAAAGGCAAATCGGGGAAATCCTCCGCCGATAAGCCACGCATTTGATAGCTGCCGGTGAGAGCCGAGAGCTCGGTCTGCTCTTCGCCTTCGGGGCAAGCCAGGGTCAGCGGACCATCGGCTGGCAGGCGGCTGACGATGTCGGTGAACAGCTTGGCGGGCAGGGTGATGGCGCCACTGGATTCGACAACTGCAGCAAAGCTCGTCTGAATCCCCAGGCTCAAATCAAAGCCCGTGAGGCTGATGCGACCAGCAGCGGCATCCGCGGTGACCAACACATTGGCCAACACCGGGTGAGTGGGGCGCCCTGCAATGGCGCGACTGACCAACTGCAGGCTGCCGTTGAGCTCCGCTTGGCTGCAAACCAATTTCATCCGATGCCGCCTCGAGCGATACCAAGCTTCCACACGGTGCCTGAATCTGCAACGCGTTCCACCGTCTCTTCTAGTGAATTGGTTTTGTTCTTAGAAAAGAACTAATAAAACAGCCGTAATAGGGCCTGGGGAACTCGGGGAAAACGTTCCAATCCTTGGCCCAGCCTGCAATTGCCGCATGCCGTGGCTGGGGATTGTGGGTGAGCAGGTTGGGAAGAAGCCTGGCTTTCCCCCTGGATCCCCAGGCTGTGGAGAAGCGGTGGCTGTTCGGGCCTCCCGTTTTCCCCTTCTTTTTCACAGCTATTGAACCGCCTTTCAGCAGACAGTTTTTCGGTTGGATTGCCTGATTTAGAAGCCCATCGTCTTGGCCACGGTGGCCACATCGGGGCTGAGATCGCCGTGGAAGGTGGCCTCGCTGTGGTCGATGGCGCTGGTGGGGTCCTTGAGGCCATTGCCGGTGAGCACGCACACCACCGTGGCGCCGCTGGGTACTTCATCGGCCCGTTGCAGCAGACCTGCCACTGAGGCGGCGGATGCGGGCTCACAGAAGACCCCTTCCTCGCGGCCGAGCAGGCGGTAGGCATCGAGGATGGCGGCGTCGGTAACGGCAGCAAAGCCGCCATTGCTCTCTTGGCGCACCTTCAGGGCTTTTTCGCGGTTGGCGGGATTGCCGATGCGGATGGCGGTGGCGATTGTGTCGGGTTGCTCCACCGTGGTGTCGTGCACCAGAGGCGCTGAGCCAGCGGCTTGGAATCCCATCATCCGGGGCAATTTGCGGCTCATGCCGGCGTTTCGGTATTCCTTGAATCCCATCCAGTAGGCGCTGATGTTGCCCGCATTGCCCATGGGGATGCAGAGCCAGTCGGGGGCATCACCCAATTCATCCACCACTTCAAACGCCGCCGTTTTTTGGCCTTCCAAACGGAACGGGTTGAGGGAATTCACCAGGGTGACCGGGTATTGATCGGCCATTTCGCGCACGATGCTCAAGGCCCGGTCAAAGTTGCCGCGCACGGCCAGCACTTCGGCGCCATAGAGCAGGGCCTGCGCCAATTTTCCTTGGGCCACATAGCCATCGGGGATCAGCACAAAGGCCCGCATTCCGCCGCGGCGGGCATAGGCAGCAGCGGCCGCTGAGGTGTTGCCTGTGCTGGCGCAGATCACCGCTTCAGCCCCAGCTTCTTTGGCTTTGCTGACCGCCATGGTCATGCCGCGGTCTTTGAAGCTGCCGGTGGGGTTGTGGCCATCCACCTTGAGGAACACGCGGATGCCGCGGCCGAGCCGTTCGGAGATGGCTGGAGCTGGCACCAGTGGGGTGGCGCCTTCACACAGGCTGATCACCGGGGTGGCATCACTGACTGGCAGCCAACGGCGGTAGGCGGGAATCAGGCCCTGCCAGTTCTGTGTGGTGGGCCGCTTAAACAGGCCACGAACGGAACGGAGCAAGGGCACAGCTGCGGCCAAAAGGTCAATTTACCCGCGCTAGGGCGCCAACCTCAGCGCAACCCATCGAGAGGGGCATCGGAGAAGAAGCGAACCAGATCGCTAATCGAGGCAGCTTTTTGGATGATGGCCAGCAATTGCGGGATGTTGACGGCCATCTCGTCGGCGGGGTAGGCCTTCAAAAAGCTGATGGGAGTGAGCTTGCCGCCGTTGTCATAAACCCCCA
>CAJWAH010000152.1 GCA_913020095.1 uncultured Synechococcus sp. | reverse complement strand
GCCTTTGTTCCAAAAGCCCCGGGTCTTGTATTGCACCTCAGCCACGGCACTGAGGGGGAGGAAACCATGGGCAAACCCTTCTGGCACCCAGAGCTGCTGGTGGTTCTCAGCACTCAACTGGGCTCCAACCCACTGGCCATAGGTGGCGGAGCTTTGGCGCAGATCAACGGCCACATCAAAAATGGCGCCAGACGTGACGCGCACCAACTTCGCCTGGGGCTCAGGAGGCAATTGGTAGTGAAGGCCGCGCAACACCCCTTGGGCTGAGCGGGAGTGGTTGTCTTGCGCGAATGTCACCGCTTCGCCGGCAGCCTCATCAAAGCGGCGCTGGTTCCAGCTTTCAAAAAACCAGCCCCGCTCATCACCAAACACGTTGGGCGTGATCAGCAGTGGGCCCTCCACCGTGGCTCCAGTCGCTGAGCGCAGCTGTTCAACCTGCAATGGGCACCTCCAGCAGCTGCAGCAAATAGTTGCCGTAACCGCTCTTGCGCAGCGGCCCAGCCAAGGCAGCGAGCTGCTCGCTGCTGATCCAACCCAACCGCCAGGCCACCTCTTCCGGGCACGCCACTTTCAATCCCTGCCGGTGTTCCAAGGTGCGGATATAGGCCCCGGCCTCCTGCAGCGAGTCGTAGGTGCCGGTGTCGAGCCAGGCCATGCCACGACCCATCAACTCCACCTGCAGCTGGCCATCCTTGAGATAGCTGGCATTGAGATCGGTGATCTCCAACTCCCCCCGCGGCGATGGCTTCACCTGCCGGGCCCGCTCCACAACGGTGTCGTCATAGAAGTAGAGGCCTGTGACGGCGTAGCGGGATTTCGGCTGCTTGGGCTTTTCCTCAATGCTCAGCACCCGGCCGTCATCAGCGAATTCCACAACGCCATAGCGCTCGGGATCACTGACCGGGTAGGCAAACACCGTGGCCCCATGCTGCTGCTGATTACTGGCCTGCAGCTGCAGCACCAAATCGTGGCCGTGGAAGAGGTTGTCCCCCAGCACCAACGAGGCCGGAGCACCAGCGAGGAAATCAGCGCCGATCAAAAAGGCCTGCGCCAAGCCATCAGGACTGGGCTGCACGGCGTATTGGATCTCCATGCCCCAGGCGCTGCCATCACCCAGCAAACGCTCAAAACTCGACTGGTCATGGGGCGTGGTGATCACCAGCACCTCCCGGATGCCAGCCAGCATCAAGGTGGTGAGGGGGTAATACACCATGGGCTTGTCGTAGACAGGCAGCAACTGCTTGCTGACCGCCCGCGTGATGGGGTGCAAGCGGGTACCGCTGCCCCCCGCCAGGATGATTCCCTTGCGCGCAGCACTCATGCAGGCACCGAGCGCATCAGGCTGCCCATCTCCAGAGCCTGCAGGCCGTAATTCCAGCCCAGGTTGCTCTTGATGCCCGCCCGCTCAAGGGCCTGCTGCAGGGTGTCGGTGGTGAGCACCCCAAAGATCACGGGAACACCGCTCTCGCGAGCCACAGCGGCAACACCCTTACTGACTTCAGACACCACCACATCGAAATGGGGGGTGTCCCCGCGAATCACCGCGCCCAGGGTGATCACCACGTCGTAGCGGCCTGAACTGGCCAGGCGCTTGGCCAATAAAGGGATTTCAAAACTGCCCGGCACCCAAGCCAGATCGAGCTGAGCGCTGTTCTCGCCCACATCAATGCCGTGGCGCGACAAGCAATCGAGGCAACCACTCAGCAGCTTGCCGGTGACCAAATCATTGAAACGGGCCACGACCACGGCAATGCGCAGGCCGCTGGCATCGGTAAAGCGTCCTTCAAAAACGGTCATGGCTCAGGACGGCCGTACTGGCATCCAGTATCCGCCTTAAAGCGGTGCTTCAGACCACAAAGAAGCTCATGCCCCAGTTGAGCAGCACCAGGCCAACCCAGGCCAGGCCACCGAACAGGATCAAACGGTTGCTGTTGCCGCTCTCGTCGTTACTGGCGTAAAGCACCGGTACAGCGACGATCAAGGCAAACGACATCACCACCAGCGCCAGGACAGTGAGGGTGTTGAGGATCTGCATGGCGTGGCCGCAACCAGTCGATTGGCTCGCCGGATTCTCCCACGTGATCGCCTGCAACTGACGAAGGAGTTCACAGCTTGTGGTGAGCCGCTGCAGGCTGCCTACGATCCCCGCTCCTGCTGCAGCCGTCCGTGGGTCCTGGCGAACAACAGCTGTCCCTGGTGCCTGACGACTCGATCCAGGGGAGCCTGTTCGCTCCAGAACCCAGTGAGGACGAGGCTGAAGAGAGCGAAAGGCCCAAGCAGAGGCGCAGCCATCCCGGACGGCGCCGCGGCCCCGCTCAAGAAGAAAGCGAGAACAACACCAGCAGCGACGACGAGGGATTACCCCGCTGGCACCACCACGGCTTGGTGGATCCGCTGGCGCTCACCCCGATGTTGCGGCACTACGTCGAACTCAAAGCCGCCCACCCGGAGCGGGTGCTGCTCTATCGCCTCGGCGACTTCTTCGAGTGTTTCTTCGAAGACGCCCTGCTGACCAGCCGACTACTGGAGCTCACCCTCACCGGCAAAGAGGGGGGCAAAACCATTGGCAGGGTCCCGATGGCAGGGATCCCCCACCACGCCGCCGAGCGCTACTGCAGTGAACTGGTGCGCCGCGGCCATGCCGTGGCCCTTTGCGATCAGCTGGAAACCACCGCAGCCAAAGGGGCGTTGCTGAAGCGGGACATCACCCGTGTCCTCACCCCTGGAACCGTTCTGGAAGAAGGGATGCTGGCGGCCAGGCGCAACAACTGGCTGGCAGCTGTGGTGCTCGATGACCAGCAGCGCTGGGGGCTTGCTGTCGCTGATGTGTCCACAGGCGAACTGCTGCTGCACGAGCGCCAAGGAACCACTGAGCTGCAACAGGAACTGCTGCAACTCGAAGCAGCCGAACTGCTGCTGCCTGGCATCGAAGCGGCGGAATGGTGCCCCGATGGGCTCGGCCTCACTCACCAGCCCCGCACTCCCTTTGAAGCAGCCAGCGCCGATCGCGCTCTGAAGCAGCGCTTTGGGGTTCGCAACCTGGAGGGGCTTGGCCTGGCTGATCACCCCTTGGCCAGGCGCGCCGCCGGCGGGCTGATCGCCTATCTCGATGCCAGCCAACCCGGCAGCACCGTGCCGTTGGAGCGGCCGCAGCTGGTGTTTGCCGGTGATGCCTTGGTGCTGGATCACCAAACGCGCCGCAATCTCGAGCTGACCGCCACCCAGCGGGATGGGCAGTTTCAGGGCTCACTCCTCTGGGCCATTGACCGCAGCCACACCGCCATGGGCGGGCGGGCCCTGCGCCGGTGGCTCGAAGCACCCCTGTTGGATGCCACCGCGATACGCGGGCGTCAGGACGCCATCGCCGAATTGGTTGAGCAGCGGCCACTGCGGCTGTCGGTGCGGCGCTTGCTGCGGCCCATGGCTGATCTCGAGCGGCTCGCGGGCCGCTGCGGAGCTGGCCGCGCCAGTGCCCGCGATCTGGTGGCCCTGGCTGATGGGCTCGAGCGCTTACCGCTGCTGGCTGATCTGCTCAAAGGCAGCAGCGCAGCACCGCTGGCTGATCTGCAGCAACCCAGGCCTGATCTGCAGCAACTGGCCGAGCTGCTGCGCTTCCAACTGGTGGATCAGCCACCGATGTCGCTCAGTGAAGGCGGCCTGATTCACGACGGGGTGGATGAAGACCTCGATGATCTGCGCAACCGCCTCGATGAGCAGGAGAACTGGCTGGCTGGCGTTGAGCAACGGGAGCGCAAAGCCAGCAGCAACCCCAACCTGCGGCTGCAATTCCACCGCAGCTTTGGTTATTTCCTCGCCGTCAGCCGCGCGAAGGCAACGGCGGTGCCGGATCACTGGATCCGCCGGCAAACCCTGAGCAATGAAGAGCGCTTCGTCACCCCTGAACTGAAAGAGCGAGAAGGACGGATCCTGCAGCTCAAGGCGCGCAGCCACCAGCGGGAATACGACCTGTTTTGCCGCCTGCGCGACCAAGTTGGCGAGCAAGCCACAGCCATCCGCGATGCCGCTCGGGCCATCGCCAGCCTCGATGCCTTGGCTGGACTGGCTGAGTTGGCTGCAACCCAGGGCTATTGCAGACCCGAACTGACCGATGGCCGCTGCTTGGAGATCGAGGGTGGCCGCCATCCGGTGGTGGAACAACTGCTGA
>CAJWAH010000151.1 GCA_913020095.1 uncultured Synechococcus sp. | reverse complement strand
CGCACGCGCACGGTCGGGTTCGATGTCTCCCCGACGCCGCGCGCGAGATTGCGTCCCACCTCCCTCCCACGAGGCCAGGCCGGGCCAGAGGAGTCGCTCGGCACAGGCACGATGACCATCGGCAATGCGGGGCGGGACCTGCTCGTGCACTTGGCCCTCTTGCCGGTCCTGGAATTTCTCATGACCAGCCCGCGCGTCGTTGGCCGTGACAGCAAGAGCAAGCAACATGGCGTGAAGATTGCCGGCACTGTGCTGGTTCTGGTATCGGCCATCAAAATTGGCTGGGAGATTACGTCCAAGGAGCAGTCTTTGTACGACATGATGGAGGTGTCGCCCACGGCGTCCGCTGGGGACCTCAAAAAGGGCTACAAGCGCGCCTCGCTCAAGGTCCATCCGGACAAGATGCAGGCCGCCGGCGAAGCCGACGAAGATCGGGATACCCGTCTCGTCGTTGAACTCGAGCCACGGGCTGGCCGAGGCGCGTGCACTCCAGCCCGATTGCTTGGCCCTCGCCGCTGCGCGTGGGTGATCGCTTAATCGGTGTGGCTCCTGGCACCTGGGTTGACCCCGACACCCTGCAGGGGGATCGCGGTTGGCAGCGCCTGTATCAAGACTGGGGCTTTGATTTGGTGATCCCCGAGCAGAGCTTGGGGCAGTGGACCTATTTCTCAGCTAGCGATGCTGATCGCGCGGCCCTGCTGCGGCAGGCCTGGCGTGACCCTGGGGCTGATGGGGTTGTTTGCATCGCCGGCGGCTGGGGTGCGGCCCGCAGCCTTGAGGCGGGGTTTGCCCCAGGAGCCAGTCCGCGTTGGTGCGTGGGCTTTTCTGATAATTGCGCCTTGCTTCTCGCCCAGCTGGCCGCTGGCGGGCGGGGCGGAATTCATGGCTGGAAAGACGAGCGTGTGCGCCAGCTGTTGATGGGAGAACCTGTCGGGCCACTCACGGGGCAACCGCTGCGTGGTGGTGTGGCGGAGGGGGAGCTTGTGGTCACCAACCTCACCGTTGGCACTCACCTGATTGGAACTCCCTGGATGCCATCGCTCGATGGAACGATCTTGGTGCTGGAAGACGTTGGAGAAGCGCCTTATCGCATTGATCGCATGCTCACCCAGTGGCGCACCGCCGGTTTATTGCAGAACCTCGCTGGCATTGGCCTGGGGCACTTCCGCTGGATTCCTGAGGATGTGCTGCCTGGCGATTTGAGCTTGGCAGAGGTGTTGGAAGACCGCCTGGGCGATCTCGGTATTCCGATTGTGCAGGGCTTACCAGTAGGCCATGGTCGACCCAACAAAGCCCTCCCGCTGGGCAGGAGGGCTCGTTTGGACGCTCAAGCTGGGACGCTGTCGCTGCTCAGTTGACGGCAGCGAAGAAGTCCTTGCTTCCCACGGGGTCGGGGTTCATGGTGCGCTCGCCTGGTGTCCAGTTGGCGGGGCAAACCTCATCGGGGTTGGCTTCCACGTGCTGGAACGCCTGAAGCACACGCAGGGTTTCCTCCACGTTGCGGCCAACCGGCAGGTTGTTGACGGTGGCGTGCTGGACAACACCCTCAGGGTTGATGATGAACAGACCGCGCAGGGCAACGCCTTCGGCTTCGTCGAGGACGTTGTAGGCGCTGGCAATCTCCTTCTTGAGGTCAGCAACCAGGGGATAGGCGATATCGCCAAGGCCGCCTTGCTTGCGCTCGGTTTGGATCCAGGCCAGGTGACTGAACTGGCTGTCGACGGAGACACCCAGCACTTCGGTGTTCAGTGCTTTGAAGGCGTCGTAGCGATCGGAGAAAGCCGTGATCTCCGTCGGGCAGACGAAGGTGAAATCGAGGGGATAGAAGAACAGCACCACATATTTGCCGCGGTACTGGGAGAGGGAGATGTCCTTGAACTCTTGGTCAACCACTGCGGTGGCGGTGAAATCGGGGGCCTGCAGGCCAACGCGGAAGACGCCGGTGGTCATGGAGAAGGGCGGAGAATTAACAGCCGCTTAAGCGGATTCATTCCGTTTAAGCATTTCCAAGCTATCACAATTGACCCTCTCTTGCGGCTTAGTGTGGATAGGAATTGCTGTGGGTTTTTGGCCTGGGATCAAGCGCTCATGCGCAAGTACAACAACACCGGCCACTTCCGGCTTCTGAATCAACTCCGTAACGAGCTGAAGAAGGATCCCATCGTTCGTGCCAAGCCAGACTCAATCCAAGAGCAAACGGCGCGCAACTCCAAGACTGTGGAGGTTCGCCCGCAGAGCGTGGCGTATCAAAATCGCAATGCCTCGGCACGCCGCAGTGAGCCCCGCGACAATGCGGTGGGAACCAGCTTCCGCGATCGGCTCAATGCGATCGAAATGCGCTGAAGCGGAGGTTGATTGAGAACAAGGCAATGGCTCGGGGGAGACTTGAACTCCCGACCCCAGCGTTATGAATGCTGTGCTCTAACCAGCTGAGCTACCGAGCCTTGAGCGAATGAGTGTACGGGATCGTCAGCCCCGACGACTCAGGTGACGGACGGGATTCACAGCACCAAGGCCGGGCTTGATGATCTCAAAATGCAGGTGAGGGCCCGTGCTTCTGCCGGTACTACCCATCCGCGCAATAGCGGTTCCCTGCCGCACGTTTTGGCCCTTCTTCACCAGCAGTGCACTGTTGTGGGCATAGCGGGTCTTGCTGCCATCGGTGTGGGCCAGCTCCACGAGGTAGCCGTAGCCGCCTGAACTCCAACCAGAGAACACAACTTTGCCGTCGGCGGCGGCAATGATGGGGGTGCCAACGCTGTTGGCCACATCAATGCCGCGGTGCATGCGGCCCCAGCGCCAGCCATACCCTGAGGTCAGTGTGCCTTTGGCGGGCCAAAGGAAACCAGAGAGCTGAGGCCGGCGCAGCTGGCCGAAATCCGGCAATTCAGGCCAGCTCAGGCCACCACTCATGCCCGGCACGATGGCCAGGGTCTGGCGGGCATGAACAGGGGGCAGGGTCGACTGGCTCACCAGCTTTCCAAGCCGCTTCATCTTGGCGGCCAGGTTGTCATCAGCGAAGGAGTCGGGCTTCGCGTCTTGGGCTGAATTGGCATCGAGAGATGCCACCAAAAACAAGGAGGATTCGAGCGACTCAGGCAGGGCCACCCACTGATGAGCCTCAAAGTTGTCGAGGGCGCTGAGGCCATTGAGCTGGGCCAGGCGGATGGGCTCCATCTCCACTTGCTCAGCAAGATCCATCACGCTGACGCGCTCAAGGGTTTTGACCCAAAGCGTGGAGACAGATGCAGGGGCTGCTGCCACCAGTGGAGGCAGCTCGGGAATCACCAGGTCATCGCTTCGGCTGGGAAAACCAGCAGCCATGGCCAAAACCACAGGGGAGCTGCAAGTGCCCAGAACGAAGAGGGTGCTTGGCTTCACGCAAAAAATGACTGAGAACCAATCCCCTAAGGCGGGATCGGGCGCAAATTACCTGCTCGTAGGTAAATGATCAAGTGCGCAGCTGGATGAAATCCAACTGTCATTAGATAAACAGATGCATTAATCGCCCATTAATTGACGACGAGTTTCAAATAGCACAACCGCTGCAGCGACTGACAAATTCAGGCTTCTAACCGCAGAACACGTCATCGGAATTAGAAGTAGGTCATCGCAATTGGCTTGCACCTCAGGTGCTAATCCTTTGGTTTCACAACCGAAAATCAGCCAGTCGTCCGCTTGATAGTCGATCTCGAGGTAGGAGCGGTTGGCATGGCGGCTGAAACCCAACAAGCGTCCTGAATGACGCTGCTGGTGTTTTAAAAACTCTGCCCAGCTGGCGTGTTGCGCCAAAGGAACGTGGGGCCAGTAATCCAAACCAGCCCGCTTCAACTGACGATCATTGATTTCAAAGCCCAAGGGCTCCACCAAGTGCAGGGGTGTCGCAGTGGCTGCGCAGGTGCGAGCGATATTGCCGGTATTGGGTGGAATCTCAGGTTCCACCAAAACGATCTGCGGCATGAACTCAGGGGGCGGTGTTGAGGCGTTGTGCGAGCTGATGCAGGGGTAAAGCGCGTCCAGCTGTCACCAGCCAGCTTTCCGAGCAGATCTGCTCGCACTGCCGGGTCAGGCTTCCATTGCGATCGCGAAAGCGTCCGCCGATGGCGGTTGGCGGAACCACACCCCATCCAACCTCCTCAGCTACCAACACCACAGGCTGCGGCCGATTAGCGAGGGCCGCCAAAAATTGACCCATCAGCTCAACCC
>CAJWAH010000150.1 GCA_913020095.1 uncultured Synechococcus sp. | reverse complement strand
GATCGAGCGCCAAGGCAGCGGGAAGGTGCTGCAATAACGCCTTGGGCTGATCAGGCGGCACCCCATAGCCCGTTAGCCCGTCTTCGATCAGCTCCCCAGGCCCCCCGCGCCGGTAGGCCACCACGGGCACGCCACAGGCCATGGCCTCCACCACCACGTTGCCGAAGGCTTCATTCCACTTGGGCGTGTTGAGCATCACGGCGCACTGGCCCAGCTCGCGCTGCAATTGCTCAGTCGGCAAAAACCCACGCCACTCGATGGTGCCGGCGGGCACTGAGGCCTCCACGGCCGCGGCATAGGCGGCGTCTTCCTTGAGCCCCCACACCCGCAAGGGCCATTGCTTGGCTGCAGCCACTTGGGCGGCATCTTCGAGACCTTTTTCTGGGGCAATGCGCCCCACCCAACCCAGGCAGGGCTGGGGATCGGGATTGAAGCTGTAGCGGCTGAAGTCAAAGCCGTTGGCCAGCAGCGTGGGGGAAGCTGAGAGCTGGAAATCAGCCGCCTGGCTGGCGGTGTGGAAGGCCAGCTGCGCCGGGAACTGCTGGGCTGTTGCGGCGATGACCTGATCCATGGCCTCGCCAACGCTGCCCATGCTCACCAGATGGCATAAGGGCGTTTGGAACTGGGGCGTCAGCCACAGCGGCAGCCAGTCGTAGCCGAGGTTGAGCACCGCATCAAACTGCTGCTGCTCAGCCAGGGCGCGCTGCCAAAAGCGCGGCAACAAGCCATCGGCTGGAATCTGCACCGGCGCCTGACGCGGCTGGTGTTGCCAGCTGGGTTGCGGCACCCCAGGCTCCAGCCAGCTCTGCTGCAAGGGCGTGCTGGGCAGCTGGCTGCCTGACGCCGCCACCAGCGAGAGGGCGTGGCCGCGGCGATGCAAGCTCTCCAGCACCGCTTCCAAGGTGAGCTCCACACCACCGCCTAGGCCCTGTCCCAACGGGCCCATCGGGGTGCTGACCACCAGCAGCTTCAGGCCTGCCACAGCTCAGCGCGGCGATTGATCAACAGCACTGAGGCCAGCGCCAGCACCACCCCAAGCCACTGCAAGGGCTCGAGTTGCTCACCCAACAACACCAGGCCACTGGCAAGGGCAAACACGGGGGTCAAAAAGGTGAGGGCGGTGAAGCCGGTGAGATCACCGCGGCTGGCAAACCAAAAGAACAGGCCATAGGCCAGGGCTGTTCCAAACAAGCTGGCATAGGCCATCCAGCCCCATTGCGCCGCGCTCAAGTGGGGCCAGTGCTGACCACTCACGGCCAAAGGGCCCTCCAGGCTGAGCAGCAACAAAGGCACACCCCCGAGCAACAGATGCCAACCGGTGATGGCCACCGGATCGCTATGGCGGCAGGCCCAGCGCGACAGCAAGGTGCCGCCGGCCATGGCAGCAGCTGCCGCCAGCATCAGCAGTTCACCAGCTCCAGGCAACAGGGAGCCATCGAGGGCGGGGCCATCGAGCCACCAATGCTGCAAGGCACCAGCTGGCAAGCCCAAACACAAAATTCCCGACAAGCCCAGCAGCAGGCCAAACCAACCAATCGGGTTGATGGCTTCCCCCAGCAGCGAGCGGGCCAGTAGCGCCACCAGCAGTGGCTGCGAATCAATCAACACCGACCCCAAACCGGCGCCGGTGCGCTCGAGCCCCTCAGCCAGCAGGCCATGGAACAGGGCGCCATCGACCAGGGCAAACAGCAGCAGCCACGGCCAATCGCGGCGATCCACCTGCCAGGGGCGCTGCAGCAAGCGGGCGACCAGCAGCAACACCACAGCCGCCGGCAGAATTCGCAACCAGGCCAGGGTCAGCGGCGAAATCTCCTGCAGCAGCGGTTTCATCGCTGCCATCGCCGTTCCCCACAGGGCAAAGGGCAGCAGCATGGCCAGCCAGGTGAGGCGCAGGGTCAACGGGGCCAGCAAGTCGGCGTTGAGCCTAGGCACCTCGCCCTGCATAGGATCCGCTGACCAACACCACGCCCCATGGTTTGGCCCCTGCGCCGCCAACGCCGTAAACGCATCGCCCGCATCAGCCTCACCGGGCCGATCGCTGGAGCCGCCCGCAAGCGGGTGGTCAAAGCGCTCCGCCAGGTGGAGGAACGCAAGTTCCCTGTGTTGCTGCTGCGCATCGACAGCCCCGGCGGCACGGTGGGCGATAGCCAGGAAATCCATCAGGCCCTGCTGCGGCTGCGTGAGAGCGGCTGCCAGGTGGTGGCCAGTTACGGGAATATTTCCGCTTCGGGCGGGGTCTATGTGGGCTGCGCCGCCGACCGGATCGTGGCCAACGCCGGCACGATCACCGGCTCCATCGGCGTGATCCTGCGGGGCAACAACCTCGAAAAACTGCTGGAGCGCGTTGGCATCCGCTTTGAAACCGTCAAGAGCGGCCTCTACAAAGACATTCTCTCGCCCGATAAACCCCTCAGCGAGGGGGAGCGCTCGATCCTGCAGGCCTTGATCGATAGCAGCTACGGCCAATTCGTGGCGGCCGTGGCCCAAGGCCGCAAGCTCAGCGAGGAAACGGTGCGCAGCTTTGCTGATGGCCGCGTGTTTAGCGGCGCCCAAGCCCTGGAACTGGGCATGGTGGACCTGCTGGGCGATGAGGACACTGCGCGGCGCGAAGCGGCGCGGCTCGCTGGGCTCGATGAAGAGAAAAGCCAGCCCGTGGAGCTGGGCAAAGAGCGCGCCGGGCTTGTGCAAAAGCTGCGCCAAGAGCTGCAACTGCAACTGGCCTGGGGCGGCCAACCCCTTTGGCTGTTCCGGCCATGAGCAACACCAGCTTGAACTTGCGGGCGCTGCGGGGCGCCACCACCGCCAGCGCCAACACCGCCGCAGCCATGACCGAAGCGGTGGATGAACTGCTCGATGCGCTGATCAACAGCAACGGGCTGCAGGGCGATCAAGTGCTGAGCGCCACGTTTTCCGTGACCGCAGATCTCGATGCCATGTTTCCGGCCTCACTGGCGCGGCGGCGGCCGGGATGGGATGGCGTTGCCCTGCTGGATTGCCAGCAGATGCGCGTGCAAGGAGACCTGCCCCGCTGCATTCGGGTCCTGGTGCAGGCGCAGATGCCAGCTGAGCAAACGCTGCATCACCCCTATTTGCGCGACACCCAACGGCTGCGCCCGGACCGATCCAGTCACAACTGACAGCTGATCCGCCGGCCCATGACAACGGGAGAAGGTGCAGAGCCTCATGAGAATCAATCCACTGATGTTGGGCATCTCATGGCTCTGCGACTGCGCACCGTGCTTGGCCTGGGAGGAGCCGCTGCTCTGGCCGGCGGAATAGCCCTGACTGGCCTACCCGAGGTGAAGGCTCAGAACTCCGCTGGCACGCCAGGCATTTCCTTCCGCTGGAACAACAACAAAGACTTCAAAAACCTCTACTTTTTCATCTCCAATCAGGAGCGCGACACCTGGTCGGAATACAAGCTCATCCTCAAAAGCAAAGACCGCAAGGCCGCGATCATCAAGCTCGATGTGACCGTGCCCTCGTACTTCGACTCAACCATCAACCCCAAAGAAGTGGCTTTGAAGTACTGCCAGGTGGGCGGTGCCCTCAAGAGCACCCGCTGCAACGAAACGATCCCAGCCACCGTGGAGCTGGCCAACGATGGCAAAACCCTGGAGATCTTCCCGGAGAGCCCCGTTCCTCCCAACAAGGCCATCGGCGTGGTCTTCCCCGTCTACAACCCCGGCAGCGGCATGTATCAGTTCAATGCCCTGGCTCAAGCCCCTGGCGATGTGCCCATGGCTGGTTATTTGGGCAGCTGGGTGATTGAGATCACCGACGGCATCGACGGCTAACAGCCCGGTGAACCGATAGGCCGCTCTATCGACGTGCTGGGTCTCTGATCGAGCCCACAAGAATCCAACTCAACGGAAGCAACAAGGATGCGTTTTTCTCACGGTGTGATCACAGCCTGCGCCAGCGCAGCAATCGTCGCTGGCGGGCTGCAGCTGCCCCAAGCTCTGGCCCAAAGCTCATCCGGCGCTTTTTCGATCCTGCAGCAGCGCTGGACCAACCGCGAAGGCTTCAAGAACCTCTTCTACTGGGTGTCGGAGACCAAGCCCAACCGCCGCTCCAACTACTTTTTGATCCTGAAAAAGGCTGATCGCGACAAGGCGATCATGAAGCTGGATGTGATGGTGCCCAGCTACTTCGATTCGAAGCTGAAAACCAAGAACATCCAGCTCTCCTACTGCCAGGGAGGCGA
>CAJWAH010000149.1 GCA_913020095.1 uncultured Synechococcus sp. | reverse complement strand
CATCGCGGCGGGGGCGGCACTGAGCTGCAAGCCCTCACGCAAGACCGCACTGGATGGTTGTTGGGGCTGGCTGGCTAACGGGACATCAGCGCCCAGCACCACCAACAATTCACCACTGGGGAACCATCGCCATCCGGCTTGAACAGGACCATCAGGCTGCTGAACGCGCCTGATCGGACCCGCAGCGCTGATGGGCCATCCCGGCGCCTGCTGAGTTTCTAGCTGCCGCTGCAAACGCGCCACATCCAAGCGGTGGCGATCAGCGGGCCACAAGCGAAGCCAAAGGCTGGCGCGATAGGGCGATTGCTCTGGATTGCGGCGCAGCTCCAATTGAAAGGGGCTATTGAGCAGCCAGCTGCGATGGGGCAGCAGCACCGCAGGCCAGCTGAGGGCATCCAGCAAGGGCTGCAACAGCGGCGCCATCCGGCGCCCCTGGAGCCGCAACACCACAGGCTCCGGCAACACACTGATTGGACGTTGGGCGGGGGGCTGCAAGGCGGTTTGCAGGGCTGCTGGGCCCGTGCTGACCTGTCCCCAGAAACGATCGCCGCGCAGCGTTAAGCAGCCCCAGCGCAGGGGTTCAGCCAGCGGCGACCAACTCCCTAACCAACCCGCCAGGGCTTCGCCTTGCCAAAACAGAGCCGGTGGAGAACCAGCCAACGCTTCACAGCGGAGCTCTGAGCTGGTTTGCGCCTCCAAGCTCTGCTGCAGGCTTTGGAGGCTGAGGGCATCGGCAGCCACCAGGCGATACCCCCCCAAACGCAGGCTGTGGGGGATCCCATCGAGCTCTGCGCCACCAGGCAGCATCAAATAGGGCGGGGCTCCGGCATGCTCACCCCACAGCTGAAACCAGCTGATCGCTTTATTGCGCCAAAGCTTTGCGGCCAACGGTTGCGGCAAACGCTGCTGCCACAGCGCTGGGGGCTGCGGCCGAGGCAGCGCAGGGAATGCCTGAATCAGGTCGCTGATGGGCAGCAGCTGCTTCAGCTCTGGGCTGGCCGATGGGGGCGCCGTCGCCCATAGCAACGCAGCCACACCAGCCGGCCCTACAGCAGCCGCAATGGAACCAAGCAGACGGCCCATGGCCGATTAATCACGCTTGCGGCGGCGGCGATCACGCCACTCCACCGCCGAGAGGTAGATCACACCACCACTAACGAACAGCAACAAAGCCGCTGCCACCGTGGCCAGCAGGGTTGTCCCCGGCAGCTCAACCACGGACATCAGATGAGGATCAGAAATTGATGGATCCGTCGCCGTTGCGGCCCCAGACCACCATGGCGATCGAGAAGGTGAACGTGGCAGCCAAAGCAGCCCAACCCAAGGAGATCAGCACAGGACGGTCGTTCAAACGTGCTGACTGTACTGAAAGCGGGAGGGGTGATTGCGCAGAATGGCGCAATCGGTAGGAATTCAGCGTTGACCAGCTCAGCTCCCAGCCGCCAAACAGCCGGCAGCACCCTGCTGGAGCGGGCTCCCTATCCCAATTTCAAGGTGGTGGTGCTCAACGATGAGGTGAACACCTTTCAGCACGTGGTGGATTGCCTGGTGAAATACATCCCTGGCATGAATCCTGACCGCGCCTGGTCGTTAGCTCAGCAGATCGATAGCGACGGCCAAGCCGTGGTTTGGGTGGGTCCGCAGGAGCAAGCGGAGCTTTATCACATGCAATTGGGCGCCGAGGGCCTCACCATGGCCCCATTGGAGCGGGCCTGAGGCCATGGGGCGGGTGGTCATCACCCACAGCACCTACCTCGAAGGATTGATCCCGCTGCTCAAGCAATTGGCCAAGGATCCCCAAGTGGTCACGGTGACACCGGCGGTGATCAGCCGCGTGAAAGGGCGCTGCCAAGGACTCAAGCTGCGGATCTCAGCCCCCATTACCGGGGGCCACAAAGTGGTGGCGCGGCGCGGCACCAGCGCGCAGGAGGTGTTCGTTGTCACGCCCCTGGAGCGCAGCGCCTTGCAGCAGAGGCTCGACGCTTTACTCAATAACCCTTGAGTTCAATCCCATTGCCTTCCGGATCGGTGAACTGAATCGAGGGACCATCCCCATCAGTGCCAAAGCGGCTTTGCAAGGTGGCTTTGGCATCGATGCCATGGCTTTTCAAATGGCTCAGCAGAGCGGGCGGATCAAAGGGCTGAACCTTGAAGGCCACATGGTCAACATGGCGGCCCGAGGCAGCCGGGGGCTGGGTATCACCGCTGGCACCACCGCTGCGGCCCAGGACTCCATCAACTGGCACCAAATCAATCAGGGCGCTGCCAGCACGCAAATGCCATAGATCTAGGGGAGCGTTGTGTTTGGCGAGTTCACAGCCGAGAACCTCGGTGTAGAAAGCCAGCATGGGCTCGAGATCACGCACCCGAATCACAACGTGATCGATACCCATCAGGGGAATGGGGGAGGCTTGGGCCATGAACTACCAATAGCGGGATGCGCCGGTGAACGGCTCAAAGGAATGAATGCCCTTGGATTCACTACTGCGCCCAATAGCGATTGTTAGTCCAGCAACCGCAGCCAAGCCCACCAGAACAAGCCCACCACCAAGCCAATCACCACCAGCTGCTCGATCACCAAACGCTGAGCCTCTGGGTCCATCGCCTAGGCCTGCTGCTGAAAGGCTTGCTCGAGGCGTTCCAAGCGCTGCTCGCGGGACCCCCACAACTCCAACACCCTTGGAGCTGCCTGCTCAGGCAACACGGCCCAACGCTGATCGCGATAAATCTGCTTGAAGATGGCATCCACCTCATCGCGATAGGGCAAATCAATCGGACGGATCCCGTCGTTTTCCATCTCCACGGGCCATTCGTTGGTGATTGGAAAGAACACAAGCCAATCGAGAGACTGCAATGACCGGCGCACCGCCGGCACCATCATCTCAACGAACGCATCATCAATGTCGGTCGTTTTGTAGTTCGCGGTGTATTGGGAGTAAGCGATGTAGTCGATGGGGCAACGATCGAAAATCACGCAATCACTTGAGTTGCTGTACGCGTGAACGCGGCTGATGTTGTAGTACATCTGCAAGCCATTATCGAAGCGATGACATTCCTGACGGAAGCGAATGTCATAGCCCTCAGCATGCAGCGCTCGAAATGGCTCTTCTTCCCGCACGTACTGCGGATGGCGGGCAACCCAGTCATGCACAAAGGTGCTTTTGCCCTGGGAATGGGCTCCACTGACAGCAATGCGCATCGGCTCGCCGGGATCTACTCCGGTTTAATCAATCCTGGGGCTGATCAGCTCCTACTTCGAAGGCCGCTGACCCGGCCCAAAGAGATCCAGGGGAGCCCGATTGGTTTTGAGATTCGCCAGGAATTTTTTCCAGAAGCGACGCAGTGCCTCAACAAAACGCATCGCGAGAAAGCAGTGGCATCTCCCCAGTCAACACGGTGGGCTCAGCTGCGGCCATTCCACTCCTCAAGGGTTTTCGGCAGCTCATCACCACTTTTCAGTTGCAGCAGCTCTTTATTGGGAAACATGGTTGTGACCTTGTTCCAAGCCTCGTATTGCAGGGTCGTACTGGTGCTGACCTCGAGCTCTTCTGTGGAGCCATCGCGCTCTTTAAAAACAGCGGTCCACCAGGCCATGGAAAATTTCCTTTGGCGGCACTCAAACACTTGAGCCACCAGGCTGACAATGAATGTTGTCAGAGCTTCATCAACCCATCTGAAGTGGATTGCGTCAGATCGTCACTTCATCAAGCTGAAACGGCCAAGGGAGCGCAGGTACAAAACACGGCCATCTGGCAGTTCGACAATTTGACGGGTGATATCGCCTTCAAGGAAACAGGGCTCGACGACCACCTGCAACGGATCAAGGCCAACGATCTCAAGGGTTCCTTGCCCTTTGATGTCGTCGGCATTGGAATGGTCCATTCCACATGAGCCCACATCGTGAATGCTGAGGTGCACTTTCTGGGTGCTGTAGGTGTTTTGGGTATCCACCTCGACGATGTACTGCTTGCGATCGGTCGTTTCAACCGAGGAGGTTTTGAACAACACCCCGAGCACTACCAATGAAGCCAGAGCCGCTAAACAAGCGCCCCAGCCACGAACGGATTGAGGATGGGGGCGACTCCTGTCAGTAGCCAACGCGCCGAACTCCGATCAAATTCCGTGTCAAGGAATTGTCTTGATCAGATTTTGACTTGGTATAGAGCACCAAACCATCTACCTCGAGGCGATACATCGTTGCCTGGCAATCATCCA
>CAJWAH010000148.1 GCA_913020095.1 uncultured Synechococcus sp. | reverse complement strand
TCTCCGATGGTGATGTGCAGGCGGCCATTGCCTGTGGTTTTGCAGGCACCGGCACCCACTGCCTGATGGGCATTGGTGCTGCCCCTGAAGGTGTGATCTCCGCTGCGGCCCTGCGTGCCCTTGGCGGCCACTTCCAAGGGCAGCTGGTCTATGACCCGGCTGTGGCTCAAACCAAGGAATGGGAAGGCCTGACCCGTGAGGGCAACCTGGCCCGTTTGGCTGAGATGGGCATCAGCGATCCCGACAAGGTCTATGAGGCCAATGAGCTGGCCTCTGGCAAGGACGTGGTGTTCGCTGGCAGCGGCATCACCGACGGCCTGCTGTTTGGTGGCGTCAAGTTCGAGCGCGACTGTGTGCGCACCAGCAGCCTGGTGATCAGCACCCTGGACACCTCCGCCCGCTTCACTGACACAGTTCATATCAAGCCTGGCGCCCAGAGCATTGCTCTGCGCTGAGCTCTGGCATAGTCGGGGTTGGGCCTAGGCCTGGCCCCGTTTTGATCACTCTGAACTGACGTATGCATCTCGCCGTCGTCGGCCTTAGCCATCGAACGGCGCCTGTTGAGGTCCGCGAGCGGCTAAGCATTCCGGAACACCATCTGGAGACCTCTCTCCAGTCCTTGCGCTCCCACGAGCAGGTCCTTGAGACCTCAATCCTCAGCACCTGTAACCGCCTCGAGATTTACTCCTTACTGCGCCATCCCGAGGATGGTGTGGAGGCGATTCGTGATTTTCTGGCCAATCACAGTGGCCTGGCTGACCCCGATCTTCAGCCCCATCTGTTTGCGCTGCATCACGAGGAAGCCATCCAGCACTTGTTGCGAGTCAGCGCTGGCCTCGACAGCTTGGTGCTGGGTGAGGGACAGATTCTCAGCCAGGTCAAAAAGATGTACCGGCTGGGTCAGGACCACAAGTCCATCGGCCCGATCCTCAACCGCCTGTTGAATCAAGCCGTTAGTACCGGCAAACGGGTTCGTAGCGAAACCAACCTTGGATCCGGCGCCGTTTCGATCAGTTCAGCGGCTGTTGAACTGGCTCAGCTCAAGGTGGGCCAGGAGCAGGGCGTTGATGACTTGGTCTCCCTCTCCCAAGAGAAGGTGGCTGTGGTGGGGGCTGGCCGCATGGCCCGCTTGCTGCTGCAACACCTGCAATCGAAAGGGGCACGCAGCATCACCGTGGTGAACCGCACGGTGTCCAAAGCGGAAGCTCTGGCCAAAGATTTCCCGGATTTGGTGATCACTTGCTGCGGGCTGGATCAGCTCGATGCGCAGTTGGCCGCCAACACGCTGCTGTTCACTAGCACCGGCGCTGATGAGCCGATCATCGACCGGCAGCGCTTGGACGCCATCACGCGCCAGGCGCGCTTGATGCTTGTTGACATTGGTGTGCCCCGCAACATCAGCTCCGATGCCGCTGATGTCTCAGGGACGTTGAGCTACGACGTTGACGATCTGCAGGAGGTTGTGGAGCGCAATGTGGCCGCGCGGCAGGAATTGGCGCAACAGGCCGAGGTGTTGCTCGATGAAGACCGCCAAGCCTTCCTCGATTGGTGGGATGGCCTTGAAGCGGTGCCCACCATCAACCGCATGCGTCAGCAGTTTGAAGAGATCCGCAAGCAGGAACTGCTCAAAGCGCTGAGCCGCATGGGATCGGACCTCTCCCAGCGCGAAAAGCAGGTGGTGGAAGCCCTCACCAAGGGCTTGATCAACAAGATCCTGCATGGCCCAACCACGGCCTTGCGGGCCCCGCAGCCACGGCAACAGCGGCTTGATTCGATGGCAGCTGCTCAACGCCTCTTCGATCTGCCAGGGGATGACGCAGATCGAGATCGCAGCGACGCAAAATAACTCGGCGAATCTGGCGTCAACCCCTTGATCAATTGGTTCCCTGGGCCCAAAGTGGCCGCGCTGCCAGGGGTTGATGAAACGGGTTCTCGCAATCATTCTCGGTGGCGGTGCGGGGACGCGGCTCTACCCGCTCACCAAAATGCGGGCGAAACCAGCCGTGCCGCTGGCGGGTAAATACCGCCTAATCGATATCCCCGTTAGCAACTGCATCAACAGCGGGATCAACAAGATCTATGTGCTGACGCAGTTCAACAGCGCATCACTGAATCGCCATATCGCCCAAACCTTCAACCTCTCCTCGGGGTTTGATCAGGGATTTGTTGAAGTGCTGGCTGCTCAGCAAACCCCAGAGAGCCCCAGTTGGTTCGAAGGCACAGCTGATGCCGTTCGCAAATACGAATGGCTGCTGCAGGAGTGGGACATCGACGAGGTGTTGATCCTCTCGGGCGACCAGCTCTACCGGATGGACTACGCCCATTTCGTGGCGCAGCACCGCGCCAGCGGCGCTGATCTCACCGTGGCAGCGCTCCCGGTTGATCGCGAACAAGCCCAGAGCTTTGGTTTGATGCACACCGGCGCAGAAGCCGCCATTACCAAGTTCCGTGAAAAGCCCAAGGGCGAGGCACTCGATGCGATGTCTTGCGATACCGCCAGCATGGGCTTGAGCGCTGAGGAAGCCCAGCGCCGGCCGTTCCTGGCTTCCATGGGCATCTATGTGTTCAAGCGGGATGTGCTGTTCCGCTTGCTGGCTGAAAACCCCGGTGCCACCGACTTCGGCAAGGAGATCATCCCCAAAGCACTCGACGACGGCTTCAAACTTCGCTCCTATCTCTTCGACGATTACTGGGAAGACATCGGCACCATCCGTGCCTTCTACGAAGCCAACCTGGCGTTGACGACGCAGCCCCGGCCTCCTTTCTCCTTCTACGACAAGCAATTCCCCATCTACACGCGGCACCGCTACCTGCCGCCCTCCAAGCTTCAAGACGCCCAGGTCACCGACTCAATCGTTGGTGAGGGCTCCATCGTCAAGGCTTGCAGCATCCACCACTGCGTCTTGGGTGTGCGCAGCCGCATCGAAGACGAGGTTGTCTTGCAAGACAGCTTGGTGATGGGCAACGACTTTTACGAGTCCGGTGAAGAGCGGGCGATCCTGCGCGAGCGCGGCGGCACCCCTATGGGTGTGGGCCGCGGGACCACGGTCAAAAAGGCCATCCTCGACAAGAACGTCCGCATCGGCAGCAACGTCAGCATCATCAACAAAGACAACGTTGAGGAAGCCGATCGCGCTGAGCAGGGTTTCTACATTCGCGGCGGGATTGTGGTCGTCACCAAAAATGCCTGCATTCCTGACGGGATGGTGATCTGAATCAGTGCCTTAGTAGGCCCTTAAGCCAGGCGTGGCCACACTTGCTGTGACTGGTTCCACGCGGGGCACTATGGGCAAGGGGCATTTCGGCCTGATCGGGCTTGGTGTGATGGGTGAAAACCTTGTGCTCAACGCTGAGCGCAATGGTTTTTCGAGCGTGGTTTACAACCGCACCCGGCAAAAGACCGATGAGTTCATGGCTGGCCGTGGCGCCGGCAAACAGATTCAGCCGGCCTATTCCCTGCAGGAGTTTGTCGACAAGCTCGAAAGGCCGCGCCGCATCTTGATGATGGTGAAGGCCGGTGGGGCCGTCGATGCGGTGATCGATCAAATCTCGCCGTATCTCGAAGCCGGCGACCTGCTGATTGACGGCGGCAACTCCGAGTACAAAGACACCGAACGCCGCGTGGCCAAGCTCGAAAGCCAGAGCTTTGGCTTCATCGGCATGGGCGTCTCCGGTGGCGCCAAAGGTGCCTTAGAGGGTCCCAGCATGATGCCGGGAGGCACCAAGGCCTCTTACGACGCCATCGAAAGCCTGGTCACCAAGATGGCCGCCCAGGTCGAAGATGGCCCCTGTGTCACCTACATCGGTCCTGGCGGTTCCGGCCATTTCGTCAAGACCGTCCACAACGGCATTGAGTACGGCATTGAGCAAATCCTGGCCGAGGCCTATGACCTGATGAAGCGGGTCAAGGGCATGAATGGCGAGCAGATCGCTGATGTGTTCAAGGCCTGGAACGCCACCGAAGAGCTGAACTCCTACTTGGTGGAGATCACCGAGGTGTGCCTGCGCACCAAAGATCCCGATGACGGCACAGACCTGGTTGAAAAAATCATGGATCAGGCCGGCCAGAAAGGCACAGGTCTTTGGACCGTGGTGACCGCCCTGGAGATGGGGGCATCGGTGCCCACCATTTATGCCGCTCTCAATGGGCGCGTGATGAGCTCGATGAAGCCCCAACGCCAAAAGGCGGAATCGATTTTGAAAGGGCCCGCGGTTGGTGATGCCGATTTGGGCTCACCGGCTGATGCCATGGGGCCAATCATGG
>CAJWAH010000147.1 GCA_913020095.1 uncultured Synechococcus sp. | reverse complement strand
TTAACGCCATCGGAGACCACCAGAGCATTACTGCCGCCCAGCTGACTGATGGCCATCGACACAGCGGGGTTGCCCTCGAGGTTCACAGCCGAAATCTCGTAGCTGTTACCGCCCAACTCCACCTGGCCCACGTCGCGAAGGCGAATCAGGCCACCGTCTTTGGTGGTTTTGATCACCAGATCGCGGAACTCGTCTTCGCTGGTCAGGCGGCCCTGCAGCTGAATGGTGAAGGTGTACTGCTGATCGTCGGGGGCGGGGGCACCGCCCACCTTGCCGGAGGGCACCAAGCGGTTTTGGCTGCGGATGGCATTCACCACATCGCTGGAGGTGAGCTCCATCGCCGCCAGCTTGTTGGGGTCAAGCCAAATCCGGATCGCGAGTTCGCGGTTGCCGTAGTAGGTAACGCTGCCAACACCTGTTACCCGCTTGATGCTGTCGGTGAGGTTTTGATCGAGATAACCGCTAATCGTCTCAACGCTGTAGTCGATCTTGCTGGGATCTTCGTTGGTGAAGTTGTAAACAAGCAGCGTGGAGGTGGAGGCCTTATCCACCACAACACCCGACTGCTTCACCTCAGAGGGCAAACGGGGTTCAGCCAGGGACACCCGGTTTTGCACATTGACCTGGTTGATATCACCATCGGTGCCGCTGTTGAACATCACCGTGATCAGAGCAGAGCCGTCGGAGGAGCTCGATGAACTGATGTAGTCCATGTTCTCCACCCCGTTGATCTGCTGCTCGAGCACCGAGGTAACGCCCTGCTCAACGCTGACGGCATCAGCACCGACATAGTTCGCGCTCACCCGCACCGTCGGCGGGGCAATGTCCGGCAGCATCTCCACCGGCAGGATCGGGATCGCAATCAAACCCGCGATCACGATCAACAGTGAGCAGACCGACGTGAGGACAGGCCTGGTGATGAAGTTATTGGAGAGAGACATCGTTCAGATCACTGGGCCGGCTTTGGCTGGGCAGGTTTGATCTGAACCGGCATGCCGTGCTTGAGGTTCATCAAGTTGGAGGTGATCACCATCTCCCCTGGCTCAACTCCTTCCAACACGGGGTAGAGGTTGTTTTGCACAGGGCCCACCTTCACCGGTGTTTGCAGCGCAAACTTGGTGCCCTCTGGCAAGTTCTTGAGCTTGTCGAGCGGCGCTTGGCCTGGCTGCTGCTCCAGCTGCTGGAAGCTGCCAACGCGGAAAACAAAGTTTTGACCGGAGGCGCTGACCACGGCTGTGAAAGGAACCGCATCCAGTTTTTTGGTGCCCAGTTGAACGCTGGTGAGCACCCGCTGTCCGGTGCGGAGGGTGCCGTTGGGATTATCAAAGATGGCTTTCACCAGCAATCCCTGGGTGCCGGCTTGAACAGCAGGGTTGATGGAGCTCACGGTGCTGGTGGCGATCGGATCGCTCACCCCTGGCTTCAGCAACTTGACCGTTTGACCCACTTCCACGCGATCACCGAACTTGGCCGGGATATCAACGCGCGCTTCGAGCGTGTTGTTTTTCACCAGCATGGTGAAGACATCACCCTGGCGAAGCACATCGCCCAACTTGACCTTCACATCAGCGACGGTTCCCGCCATTGGCGAGGTGAGGTTGCTGTAGCCAACGGTGGCCTGCTGAGCAATCGCCCGCTCCCTTGAGGAGATGTAGGCCTGACGGCGCTGATCGCGCTGCATCTCAGAGACAGCACCCTGGGAGGCGAGGTATTCGTAGCGCTGGTAATTGAGCTTGTCGGTCTCGGCTTTGGCCACTTCACTGCGCAGCCGGGCGTTTTCCTGTTCCTGATCCAACACCAACAGCAACTGGCCAGCCTCCACCAGATCGCCTTGGGCGATCTTCAACACATCGACGCGACCACCCGCCTGGGCTGCCAAGGCCACCAAGTCCTTGGCTTCCAAGGTGCTGACGGTCTGGATGTCTTCGGTGAACTCAACCTTTTTGACGGCCGTTTCCTGAACAGGAAGCGCCTGAAAAGGGGTACCCCCACAACCGGCCAATAGGACGCTGGTCCCGGCGAGGACCATCACGCTGGAGAAAAGACGCACCCCAATAGCCGTTGTTGAACGAATTATGCGGAGTTTGTTGCCGTTCAGCAGCAGATAGAAACCAAATCTGCGGGTTCGCACTGACGGACTGATTTCGGGCCATAACCTTGAAGGGTCAACCAATAAATCGATGCCCGAGCTGAGTGCGCACAGCCTCGAAGTCACCGAGACCTTGATCAGCGGCGCCCGCTTCCTGGTGATCCTGGTCGCGGCACGACTCCTCGCCGAGACGATGGTGCGGTTCAAGCTGCCCACGATCCTGGGGGAATTGGTTGCTGGTCTGATCGTTGGCATCTCCGGTTTTCACCTGGTGGTGCCACCGGAAACCCAAGCAGTCTTGAGTGATGGATTTAGCGCCGTCCTCGGGGGCTTAGCGCACGTACCAGGTGATGTTGTCGGCGAGCTCTATGCCGAAACATTCCCCAGCGTGGAAGCGGTCGCCAGCCTCGGACTGTTCTCCTTGCTCTTCCTCACCGGCCTGGAAAGTGATCTCGATGAGCTGGTGGCCGTTGGCGGCAAAGCCACCTCGGTCGCCGTTGCTGGGGTTGTGTTGCCCTTTGCCATCGGCACGGCAGGACTGATGGCGATTTTCCAGGTGGACTTGATTCCAGCGGTGTTTGCCGGGGCATCGATGACAGCCACGAGCATCGCGATCACAGCGAGCGTCTTTGGTGAGCTCAAGATGCTGCGCTCCTCCGAAGGCCAAATTGTTCTGGGCGCGGCGGTTCTCGATGACATCCTTGGCATCGTGATCCTGGCGGTGGTGGTCAGCCTGGCGAGCAGCGGTTCGCTCACGATCGGTCCGATCATCTCCCTTGTCGCTGCAGCGGTCGTTTTCGTGCTGGCTGCCATCGGCTTGAGCCGTAGCGCGGCACCCCTGTTCGACAAGTTGATTGAAAACCTCAAAGCCACCGGTGAAATCGTGGTGGCGTCGTTTGTTGTCTTGGTGGTTTGCGCCTTCACCGCCACAGCCATTGGCCTGGAGGCAGCCCTTGGGGCCTTTGCTGCTGGCCTCATCCTCAGCAAGTCCAAACACCGCCACGACATTGAGCAACAGGTCAAACCCGTGGTGGCCCTGTTCGCCACGATCTTCTTTGTGCTGATCGGCACGAAGATGGATTTGAGCGTGGTGAACCCCTTTGATCCCGCCAACCGGGAGGGATTGATCATTGCTGCCTTCCTGTTGGTGGTAGCCATCGCCGGCAAGGTGGCTGCCGGCTGGCTCTACGCCTCCAAAGAACCCACCAATCGCCTGGTGGTGGGCTTGGGGATGATGCCCCGCGGCGAAGTGGGCTTGATCTTCCTGGGCTTGGGTAGCCAAGCCAAGTTGCTGAGCCCCTCACTGGAGGCGGCGATCTTGTTGATGGTGATCGGCACCACCTTCCTGGCCCCTCTGCTGTTGCGCTTCGTGCTTGGACACAAAGAAGAGGCGGTTGAAGCCAGCTGAGAAGCACCATGCAACCGGTGGTGATCCTCGGTGGGTTTCTGATCACCGATGAGGCCTACGGGCCAATGGCGGAGTGGTTGAAAGCGCGAGGCGGCATCGACGTGAGCGTGGTGCATGCCAGCCGCTGGGATTGGTTGCTCACCAGCTCGGCCTGGGGCTGGCAGCGCTTGCTCCGGCGCGTCGATCAAACCGTGCGGCAAGCCCGCAGTCGCTGCGCAGGGGCACCGGTGACCCTGATCGGCCACAGCTCCGGCGGTGTGATGTTGAGGCTCTATCTGGCGGAGAGCGGCCTTGAAGGCGCCAGCCTCAACGGGCGCCAACTCTGCAATCGCTTGATCTGCCTGGGCAGTCCCCACCAGGCCAAGCGGGCCACAAGGCTGCGGACGTTGGTGGACCGGCTACTCCCTGGCTGCGCTTGTGCGCCGCAGGTGGCCTACATCTCCGTGGCTGGTCGATTGGATCTGGCCAGCGCGCAAGCCAGCGGTTTTGCCCGCCGCAGCGCGGCCAACTCCTACAAGCAAATCGGCGCTAAGCCCGAAGATCCCGGCGATGGATTGGTGCCCGTGAGCTCGGCCTGGCTCAAAGGATCAAAGCTGATCGAGCTGGAGGCCACCGCCCATGGAGGCCTGTTTGGCCAGCCTTGGTATGGCTCGATCGAACGCGTCAGCCAGTGGTGGCCGCAAGCCAACAGTTAGTCACCGCCTATTCCCGCAACATCCTCACAACAAAAAGCCCCCTCCGAGGAGGGGGCTTTCCGATTCAGTTGATCTGAATC
>CAJWAH010000146.1 GCA_913020095.1 uncultured Synechococcus sp. | reverse complement strand
GTAAACGCCATGCAGGGCTTTGCCATCCCAAGTGAGCACTTGGCCTGCGGTGCTGGCTAGGGCCTGCCGCACCGCACCGCCTGCGGCTGAAGGATCGCTGTACACCTGGCACTGGGTGTCAGAGCAGAGGTGATAACCATCCACGGCAAAACGCCCGCGATTGGCCATGGCCCAGGTGCGGGCCAAAACGGTTTGGGCCTTCAGGGCTTCCAAGGGCGAGCCAGCGCCAATCTCATGGGGCACAACCCCAAGCAAATAGCTCTCCATGGGCACCTGCTGCAGCAGGGTCCAGCTGCCATAGGCATCCCGTTGCAGCCGGAAGCGGCCGCGATAGGTCGCACCTGCCCAACGCAACCCCTCAGGGGCATCGATCTGCAGAGGTCCCTGGATCACCGTGGGTGTGCCTTGGCGATCCAGCACCGGTTGCCAAGACTGCGTATGGGTCTCACTCACCAGGCGGCTGGGCTGGCCTGGATCTGGACTGCCCAGGGGCGCCCAAACCTCCCAATCCGCCGGATGGGCCACCACAGCCGCAGCACCTTGTTGTTGCCAGGCCTCCGCCTGCTGCAGGGCTGATTCATGGGAAGCAAAGGGTCCCAACACCTGCCGTTGGATGGTCAGCGGTTGCGCCAGGGGCTCCTGGCTCCAGCGCACTGGAAAGGCTGAGCCCTGCCAACGCTCGCCATCGGCTGCGGTCAGCAGCAGGGTTCCAGCTGCGGCGCGCAGCAACAAATCGGTAGGAACGCCGCCACGGAACTGCGGCAAATGGGGCGCCAAGCTGACCCACAGCTCAGGGTTGTCCCCTTGCAGGGGGGGCGCTGGCTGGGTGGGCCAGTGCAGCGGAACCACCGGCTTGGGGGGCGCTTCGGTGGCCCTAGGAGCCGAACGACAACCCGCCACCAGCACCAGCGGAAGCGTTAGGCCAATCCACGGGATAAACGAAAAACTTGGCGAAAGGGAGGTTCGCCCCGTAACTTGATTGTTTGTGCGCAGGGCGTCCGACATGCCAAAGCTCAAGACCCGCCGGGCCGCAGCCAAGCGTTTCCGTGTCACGGGCAGCGGCAAGTTCATGCGTCGGCGCGCGTTCCACAATCACTTGCTCGACCATAAGAGCCCTAAGCGCAAGCGCTACCTGGGCACCATGGCTGTGGTTGATGAGCGCGACCACGACCGGGTGAGCCACATGCTCCCCTACTCCGGCTGAGCAGCAGCCCTTTCCGCTTTTAAATCCCCATCCGTTTGAACCATGGCCCGCGTTAAGAGGGGCAACGTCGCCCGCAACCGCCGCAACAAGATCCTCCGCCTCGCGCGCGGCTTCCAGGGAAGCAATGGCACCCTCTTCCGCACCGCCAACCAGCGGGTGATGAAGGCGTTGTGCAACGCCTACCGCGACCGTCGCCGCCGCAAGCGCGATTTCCGTCGCCTCTGGATTGCACGCATCAATGCGGCGGCTCGCATGAACGGCGTCAGCTACAGCCGTTTGATCGGTGGCCTCAAGAAGGCGGATGTGCGCATCAACCGCAAGATGCTGGCCCAACTGGCCGTGCTGGATCCCTCCGGCTTTGAAACCGTGGTGGCTGCCGCCAAGTCCTGAAACCAGCGCTAATGGACTTCGCCCTGCCCCAGGCCTACCTGTTGGGCCTGATCGTGTTGCTCGGCGTGGTCGCTGTGGTGGTGGGCCGGCAGGTCTTGCGCGTCAGGAAGCAAGAAGGGCAATTGGCGAACCTGGAAAAGCGTTGCCAAGACACCAACGCCGATGCCGCCAGCCTCTACGAGTTGGGCTCGGTCCAACTCGACAAGCGCCTGTTCGCTCAAGCAGCCAGCAGCCTCAAACGCGCCGCCAAGCTCTCGGCGAGCGAACCGGCAGAGGCCAGGGCCTTGATTGAAAACGCCCTGGGCTTTGCTTTAGCAGCGCAGCAAAACCACAAAGAGGCTGTTCGCCACTACCGGCTGGCGCTCAAGGCCCGTGGGGACTATCCGGTGGCGCTCAACAACCTCGCCTACTCACTGGAAAAACAGCAAAAGGGCGATGAAGCCGTGGAGCTCTATCAACGCTCGTTGGAGTTAGAGCCCGGTAACCGCACAGCCACCAAGCGGCTCAAGCTGTTGCGCCCCAACGACTAACAGTCACCAAAGCCCGCGAACGGGCGGTTCCTGATAGCCAGTGATGGGCTTCAGGCTCAACAGTGCCGCGCGACTCGTCAGCCGCGGACCGATCCACATGCTGATGTTGAACATCTGCAGCCCAAGGAAATTGCCGCCTGGCTCCAATTCAGCCGGCAGATCATCTCCCAGTGGCACCAGGCTGAGTTGATCGGTTGCAGCGTTCAGATTGCCCTGAACAGGAAATGTCTGGCCGGCAATGGTCAGCTGACCAAACACATCAAGCATGGCCTCAAGAGGGACCAGGCGATCAATCACCAAATCTGCAGGCAGGTGCTCAGTGGATTTGGCCAAGCGCAACGTTCCTTGCCATTGACGCGGCAGCTCCAATGCAAGCTTGCGGGCCCGTTTAATCGGATCAAAGGTGCGGACTTCGATGCGATCTGCATCGAGCGGCTCAATGGTCTCCACTTCCAGTGGGCTCACCATGGCTGGCGCCGGCAGATCAACCGGGAGCAGCGCTGGATCAGTCATTGCCACCAAGGGCAGAAACGGCAGCGGCACAGCCATCAATAAGTCGTTACAGCTCAAGGTAAGAAAGCTGTCAGCAAATTCAGCCGCAGGCGCACCAGCTCGTCAGCCGTTCGAAGCCAACAGAGGCTTGCGCAAAGCCGGCACCACGCCGCACGATCAAATCATGGCCACCACCACCCAAGACACGCCGCTGCAGATCGGCAGCAGGCGTTTCAACAGCCGGCTGATGACCGGCACCGGCAAATACCCCGACATCCCCTCGTTGCAGCAGAGCATTGAGGCCAGCGGCTGCGAGATCGTCACGGTGGCTGTGCGCCGCGTGCAGAGCGGCGCTCCAGGCCATGGCGGCCTGATGGAAGCCATCGACTGGACCAAGATTTGGATGCTGCCCAATACCGCCGGCTGCACCACCGCTGAAGACGCGGTGCGTGTGGCACGCCTGGGGCGAGAACTGGCGGCTTTGGCCGGCCAGAGCGACAACACCTTCGTGAAGTTGGAGGTGATCCCGGAAGGCTCCTATCTGCTGCCCGATCCGATCGGAACCCTCGAAGCTGCCGAGCAACTGGTGGCTGAAGGATTCACCGTGCTGCCCTACATCAACGCCGATCCGCTGTTGGCGCGCCGACTGGAAGCGGTCGGTTGCGCCACCGTGATGCCCCTGGCTTCCCCCATCGGCAGCGGCCAAGGATTAGCCAATTTGGCCAACATCAAGCTGATCATCGAGGCAGCAAGCGTTCCAGTGGTGGTGGATGCCGGCATTGGCGTCCCCAGCGATGCCGCCCTGGCCATGGAAATCGGTGCAGACGCCCTGCTGATCAACAGCGCCATTGCCCTCAGCGGCCATCCCCCCACCACAGCGCGGGCCATGGCCTTAGCCGCTGAAGCCGGACGCCTGAGCCACCTCAGTGGGGCCATGCCCAAACGGGCCCAAGCCAGTGCCAGCTCGCCGCAACAGGGCCGGATCACATAAAGCCTTTTTAAGACTATGAGCTGAAATGCCTACTGCTCCATAGGGTCTGCATCAATTGGCTTTCACCCCATGGCAGTCACCGAGGAAGACGGCGGACGGCTCAATCTCTTCGCGTCAGAACCGCGGATGACCTACGCCGAGCCCGCCACCGCTGGCTCCAATTCCAAACGCCTGATGATGATCGGCATGGGTGGGGCGGTTGTGCTGGCAATGATGGCGGTGGCCGTCCGCATCAGCTGAAGCTCCGGAAGCCTGTAGTAGCTTGCCTCGATGGGAGCTCGGCTCCGTTCGTCAGGAGACAGTCGTGAAGGTCCTGGTCCTTGGTGGTGACGGCTTTTGCGGCTGGCCATGCGCCGTGAATTTGGCCGATCAGGGCCACGACGTTCTGATCGTTGACAACCTCAGCCGCCGCAAGATCGACATCGATCTGGAGGTGGAATCCCTCACCCCGATCACCAACATTGGTGAGCGCCTCAAGGCCTGGAGTGAGATCGGCGGCAAGCCGATGCGCTTTGTCCACATGGACATCGCCCATGAGTACCAGCGCCTGCTGGATCTGCTGCTCGAGGAGAAGCCCGACTCGGTGGTCCATTTCGCCGAGCAGCGCGCCGCGCCCTATTCGATGAAGAGCAGCGCCACCAAGCGCTACACCGTCGATAACAACGTCA
>CAJWAH010000145.1 GCA_913020095.1 uncultured Synechococcus sp. | reverse complement strand
ATTGAGCTGGGGGTTGCAATGGGCCAGCGAAGGCTGCCGGCGCCGCGGGGATCAACAGGCCTGGCAAGCCATCAAAGATTGTCTGGCCAGCGCTCAGCAAAGCCGCCATGGCCTAGCGCTGCTCCAACAGCACGACCCCGGCAACCCCGTGTTGCAGTGGCTGCAGAGTGATCCCAGCCAAGCGGAGGGTTGGCAGCGCCACCAACCGAGCCCTGAACGCTTACGCAGACCGATGCAACTGCTGGAGGGCTGGAGCGATCCCTACCTGCGTGGCGGCCTCGACCTTTGGCAGCAATCAGTGGATTGCGGTGGATCGCCTGAGCTGATCATTGGCCCCTGGAGCCACCTCAGCTGGGACCGCCGCGTTGGCAGCTGTGACATGGGCCCGGAAGCCTGCGGCCGCGTTGACCAATGGCAGCTCGCCTTTTTTGATCAGCACCTGCGCGGCCAAAGCAGGCCAGAGCAGCCCAGCTGCTGGGCCTACGACCTGCTCAGCCACCAATGGAGCCGCAAAGATCCACGCCTCAGCCCAGATCTGCAGTGGGGCCTCAGCAGCGATGGGCTCGCCGCTAGCCGCAGCGATGAAGGGGAACTCAACGCGCAGCAAAGCGGCCATGGCCAGCTGGTGTGGGTGCATGATCCCTGGCGCCCTGCGCCTGGACGCGGCGGCCATCTAGGGCTGGATGCGGGGTTATGCGATCGCGCTGATCTCGATGCCCGCGCTGATGTGGCTTGTTTCACCACAGCTGCGCTGCAGGAGCCATTGGAGCTCTGGGGCCAATTTGAGCTGCTGCTGACCATCAGCTCCGATCAACCCAACTTCGATCTCTGCGGGGCGATCTCGGTGCTGCGTGCGGGCCACTCCCAGGTGCTGCAGCTCTGCACCGGGGTGCTGCGCATGGCTAGCGACAACGGCCAACAACCGCTGGAGCGGACGCTGCGCTTCCAGCCCTTGCTGGCCTCACTGGAGGCGGGGGACCGGCTGCGGCTATCGCTGGCTGGCTCGGCCTGGCCGCAGATCAGCTGCAACCCAAAAATCACCACGCTGATCGCCGATTTGTCATCCAGCAGGCTGCAGCTCAAAGCAATGGCTGGTTCGGCAGCAGAAGACTGAAGAAATCGGATTAGGCTCCGCCGAACAAAACAGCTCCGCCCGGATGGCTCTGGCAACCCTCGATTGGATGACCCAAGACGCGGAGCGACTGGCCCAGTGCAATCACGACCATCCCCAAGCGGTGCTTGGCCCGCAGCAGCTGGAGGACGGCCGCTGGGTGGTGCGCGTCTGGATGCCCGATGCCTCCCGCGTGGTGCTGTTGCACCAAGGCCATGAACATGTTCTGGAAAACCCCCATCACGCCTGGGTTTTTGAAGGCGAACTGAGCAGCAATCCCGGATCCCAGTACCGCCTGCGCGTCGAGCGCGCCGGGATCACCCACGAGCAGCACGACCCCTATGCCTTCCGCCAGGAGTGGATGGGGGCCATGGACCGGCACCTGTTTGCCGAAGGCAATCACCACCACATCTGGCAGCGCATGGGGGCCCACCCCCACGTGCAAGAGGGCATTGCTGGGGTGCAGTTCTGCCTGTGGGCTCCCAACGCCCGCAGTGTGTCGGTGATTGGCGACTGCACCAATTGGGATGGCCGCCACCTACCGATGCAGCAGCGGCTGGGCGGCATTTGGGAGCTGTTTGTGCCTGGACTCGGTGCTGGCGCCCACTACAAATACGAAATCCACACCCAACAGGGTCACTGCTACGAAAAGGCCGACCCCTACGGCTTCCAGCACGAGGTGCGCCCAGCCCAGGCCTCGGTGGTGGCCAGCCTCAAGGGCTATCAGTGGGGCGATGACGCCTGGCTGAAGCAGCGCGACAACCGCAACCCGCTCGAGCAGCCCGTCTCGGTCTACGAGATGCACATGGGCAGCTGGATGCATGGCAGCTGGGATGAGCCCTACATCGAGGCCGATGGCACTCCCAGAGCGCCTGTGCCGGCTGCTGATCTCAAGCCCGGCGCCCGCCTGCTCACCTACCCGGAACTGGCCGATCGGGTGATTCCCTATGTGAAAGCACGGGGCTTCACGCACATCGAGCTGATGCCGATGGCGGAGCACCCGTTTGACGGCTCCTGGGGTTATCAGGTGACGGGCTTTTATGCCCCCACCAGCCGCTTCGGCAGCCTCAACGAATTCCGCGCCTTTGTGGACCGCTGCCATGCCGAGGGCATTGGCGTGATCCTTGACTGGGTGCCCGGGCACTTCCCCAAAGACGCCCATGGCTTGGCCTTTTTCGATGGCAGCCACCTCTACGAGCACAGCGATCCACGGATCGGCGAGCACAAGGAGTGGGGCACGCTGATCTTCAACTACAGCCGCAACGAGGTGCGCAACTTCCTGGTTGCCAACCTCGTCTTCTGGTTTGAAGAGCTCCACATCGACGGCATTCGCGTCGATGCGGTGGCTTCGATGCTCTACCGCGACTACCTACGCCCCGATGGCGAATGGATCGCCAATGAGCATGGCGGCCGCGAAAACCTCGAGGCCGTGCGCTTCCTGCAGCAGGCCAATTCGGTGCTGTTCCACTACTTCCCTGGCGCCCTGTCCATCGCCGAGGAATCCACCACCTGGCCCCTGGTGACCATGCCCACCTCCATGGGCGGCTTGGGATTCAACCTCAAGTGGAACATGGGCTGGATGCACGACATGCTCGATTACTTCGAGCTGGATCACTGGTTCCGCCAGTTCCACCAGAACAACATCACCTTCTCGATCTGGTACGCCCACACCGAGAACTTCATGCTCGCCCTCAGCCACGACGAAGTCGTGCATGGCAAGAGCCATCTGCTGCACAAGATGCCCGGCAGCGATGAACTCAAGTTCGCCAATGTGCGGGCACTGCTCACCTACATGTGGACGCACCCGGGCAAGAAGACCATCTTCATGGGGATGGAGTTCGCCCAACGCGGCGAATGGAACGTTTGGGGTGATCTGGAGTGGGACAAGCTCCAACATCGCGAGCACCAGGGTGTGGTGAACCTGGTGGATGACCTCAACGCCCTCTACAAATCAGAACCGGCGCTGTGGCGCAACGACTTCGATAGTTTTGGCTTCCAGTGGATTGATTGCGACGACACCAACCACAGCGTGGTGAGCTTCATGCGCCGCGACGAGAAGGAAGGCAATTGGGTGGTGGTGGTCTGCAACTTCACCCCCGAAGGCCATGGCAACTACCGCATTGGTGTGCCGGTCAATGGCTTTTACACCGAGCTGTTCAACAGTGATGGCGCCCGTTATGGCGGCAGCAACCAGGGCAATCTCGGCGGCAAATTCAGCGATGACTGGGGCATGCACAGCTACGGGCAATCCCTGGATCTCTGCCTGCCTCCGCTGACCGTGATGGTGTTCAAACACGACCCCAACCGGCAGCGAGAAGCAGCAAAGGATGAAGCTGCAGCCAAATTGGGCGGATCACTCGGGTAGCGTCAGCGGCTGACTTAACTGTTCTGGCCCCATGAGTGACGCCCTGCCCCTGCTGTTGCGCGCCGCCCGTGGGGAGCAAGTGGAGCGTCCTCCGGTCTGGATGATGCGCCAGGCCGGCCGGTACATGAAGATCTACCGGGATCTACGCGATAAGTACCCCTCCTTCCGCGAACGCTCCGAGAACGCCGATCTCTCCTATGAGATCTCGATGCAGCCGTTTAACGCCTTCCAGCCCGACGGCGTGATTCTGTTCTCGGACATCCTCACGCCGCTGCCCGGCATGGGGATTGATTTCGACATCATCGAAAGCAAGGGCCCCCAGATCAACGACCCGATCCGCAGCCTGGCCCAGGTGGAAGCCCTGCGGCCGCTGGTGCCGACCGAAACCATGCCATTTGTTGGCGAGGTGCTCGGGCGGCTGGCGTCGAAGATCGTGCCGCTGCTGTGCGGCAAGCACAAGCCGACGTGGCAGCCGCAGCGCGACGTCGGCGACTTCGTCGTCGTGACGAACGTCGCCGACGTGATCGTCACGGGCCCGAAGATGGAGAAGAAGATGTACTACCGCCACACGGGCTTCCCGGGCGGGCTGCGCGTGCTGTCGATGGAGGAGCTCATCAAGAAGAACCCGGTCGAGCCGCTGCGCAAGGCGGTCGTCGGCATGCTGCCGAAGAACAAGCTGCGCGGCCAGCGGCTGCGGCGGCTCCGCCTCGGGCTGCGCGTGCTCGAGCTCTCCGCCTGTGTGGCCCTCGGACGGCGCGAGGCGGCGGTATTACGCCCTAACCCTACCCCCAACCCTAGCCCTAGCCCTAGCCCTAGCCC
>CAJWAH010000144.1 GCA_913020095.1 uncultured Synechococcus sp. | reverse complement strand
GGCCGGGTGGAAAAGGTCTTAGCCGAAGGCATCAACCCGAAAGACAACACACAGTTGATGGGCCGCACCCGCACCAACCGGCTCACCTTCTTCCCAGCTGGGAGCCACCGCGTTGGCGACACGGTGCCGGTGCGCATTGAGCAGGTGCGCGCGTTTTCCCTCAGCGGGTCTGCCCAAGCCCAGCCAGCGCTGGTACGTTGAGCTCCCCGCGCTAGAGCCTTGAGCAGCCAGCAATCCAAGGTTGTCGGGCTCATCTTTGGCGGCGCCTCCGGCGAGCACGACGTCTCAATTCGCTCCGCCGCCACCGTGGCCGAAGGACTCGCCAGCGGTGCCAACAAGGAGCGTTACCACGTTCAACACGTCTATATCGATCGCCAGGGCCGCTGGTGGGGTGATGCCATCGCCCGCCAGGTGCTCAGCAGCGGGCAGGCCCTTGCTGACGATGGCAGCCGGCCGGGCTTCAGCGGCTTTCCCGATGGCTGCCTGGAGGTGGAGATCTGGTACCCGGTGCTGCACGGCCCCAATGGCGAAGACGGCACCATCCAGGGGCTGTTCAGCCTGATGCAAAAGCCTTTTGTGGGCTCCGGCGTGCTGGGCTCAGCCGTGGGCATGGACAAGCTGGCGATGAAGGCAGCGTTCTCAGCTGCTGGGCTGCCCCAAGGGCCCTACCGGCCCGTGCTGGCTAGTGAACTCAATGACAACAGTGCCCTGCTCGAGGAGCTGGAAACGCAACTGGGGTACCCCTGCTTCATCAAGCCCGCCAACCTGGGCTCCTCGGTGGGGATCAGCAAAGCCACCAACCGCCCGGAGCTGAAAGCGGGATTGGATCTTGCCGCCAGCCACGACAGCCGCTTGCTCGTGGAGAAGGGTCTGCAGGTGCGGGAGCTCGAGTGCGCCGTGCTGGGAGGCCAACACCTCAAAGCCTCGGTGCTGGGTGAGGTGAGCTTTGACGCCGATTGGTACGACTACGAAACCAAGTACTCCTCAGGGCTGAGCAGCACGCAGATTCCCGCCGATCTCCCCGAAACCATCAGCAGCCGGGCCCAGCAATTGGCCATCGAAGCGGTGCAGGCGGTGGGGGCCAGCGGCCTCAGCCGTGTTGACTTCTTCTATGAGGAAGCCAGCGGCAGCCTGCTGATCAATGAAATCAATACGTTGCCTGGCTTCACTAGCCAAAGCATGTATCCCATGCTCTGGAAGGCGAGTGGTGTTCCGCTGGAGGAGCTTGTGCATCAACTGCTGGAGCTAGCCCAATGAGCCACGGACTGATGTGGCTGCCGCTGCTGGTGGCCTTTGTGGTGTTGACGGCCCTGGGCTGGTTGGAACGGCGCCGCCAACGGCTGTTCCTGGAGTGGGCCAGCGAATCGGAACTGTCGAAACTCGATGGCAGTGGCGCCGCTCGCCTCAAAGATGGCTGGCTCGAATGGAGCAGCTTTGAAGCCGGAAAACTCAAGCAGGAGGGCCGCTTTGAGGTTTGCAAGCTCGAGCTCGTCGAGCTGCTGGCCCTGAGCTCAGGCGACGCCCCCCTCACCGATGAAAGCCATGGGCCCTGCCGGTTGCGCCTGATTGGCAGCGGCGATCAGCGGGATTTGGCCTTTGCCGATGCCGATCGCGCCCGCGACTGGATTGAGCAGCTGATGAGCCGCTCCCGCTGCGAGCTGTGACGGTGCGCAGCCCAGCGCGGCCCCAACGGCCGCCCAGTGCTGAGCTGCAGCGCCGCCGGGACTTGCGCCGGCGCAAGAGAGTTCACTTCGCCATGCAGCTATGGAGCCTGCTGCTGCTGATGGGCGCCAGCGCAGGACTCGGTTGGCTACTGCTGCGCCATGGCTGGCTGCTGCGCACACCCGAGCAGGTGCAACTGAGCAGCCGCTCCCCCTTCAACCGCGAGCAGGTGATCAGCGCCGCTGGACTGCGCTTTCCGGTGGCCCTGTTGAGCCTCGATGGCGCCAACCTGCAGCAGCGCCTGGGGACCAACCTGCCGGTGGAGGACATCCGCTTGCAGCGCCAGCTGTGGCCGCCCCAACTGCTGATCGATCTACGCCTCAGGCAAGCCGTGGCCCGCGCCCAGCGGCACACGCCTCAAGGCCGGGAAACGGGCTATGTCGATCGCACCGGGGCGTGGATCAGCCGGTCGCAACAGGAACAAGCCCGCGGCGAAGCGGTGCCGGCCCTGCGTGTGCTGGGCTGGCAGCCAAGGCATGCCGGCACCGTTGCCCTGCTGCTGCGGGAGCTGCCGCCTGCGGCGGCCATCAGCCAGATGGAATTCAGGCGCAATGGCGAGCTCTGGATGCAGAGCAGAGCCCTAGGGCCAGTGCGTTTCGGCAGCTTGGATCAACGGCTGCCCAGACAACTTGAGGTGCTCTCGCATCTGGCAGAGCAGCAACCTTTGGCCCAAGAGCCAACCCAAGCCTTGGATCTCAGCGATCCCGAACGACCCGAACTGGTGCTGGTAGCTCCGAAGTCGTCAGAAAACTGACACAGCCAAACATTGCGAATTGCACGATTCGGGGCGAACCTGTCGCATCAACTTCTGACCATTCGGTCATTCCTCGATAATGCTGCAGCCAATGAATGGTGTGGGCACTGCCATGGAACGTGAAGCCAACGCAAGTTCTGGCAGTCCAGACACCAAATTCAGCGCAGCCGCAGCAGGAATCGTGCCCAGTCAGAACGCCCGCATTCAAGTCATCGGTGTTGGAGGTGGCGGCAGCAATGCCATCAATCGGATGATCGCCTCCGAGCTCCATGGCGTTGGCTTTTGGGTGCTCAACACCGATGCCCAAGCCCTGCTCAATTCAGCGGCCAGCCAGCGCGTGCAGCTGGGCATGAAGCTCACCCGCGGCCTCGGGGCCGGCGGCAACCCATCGATCGGCCAGAAGGCCGCTGAAGAATCCCGCGTTGATCTGCAGCAGTCCTTAGAAGGCACCGATTTGGTGTTCATCACTGCCGGCATGGGCGGCGGCACCGGCACCGGCGCCGCTCCAATCGTGGCCGAAGTGGCCAAAGAATCGGGCGCCCTCACCGTTGGCATCGTCACCAAGCCCTTCACCTTTGAAGGCCGCAAGCGGATGCGCCAAGCCGAGGAAGGCATTGCCCGCTTGGCCGAGCATGTGGACACCTTGATCGTGATCCCCAACGACCGGCTGCGCGATGCCATCTCTGGGGCTCCACTTCAAGAAGCCTTCCGCACCGCCGATGAAGTGCTGCGCAGTGGCGTCAAAGGCATCAGCGACATCATCACCAAACCCGGCCTGGTGAATGTGGACTTCGCCGACGTGCGCTCGGTGATGGCCTCCGCCGGCACCGCCCTGCTGGGCATCGGCGTGGGCTCAGGCCGCTCACGCGCCTCAGAAGCCGCCATGGCGGCCATGAGCAGCCCGCTGCTGGAGTCGGCCCGCATCGATGGCGCCAAGGGCTGTGTGATCAACATCAGCGGTGGCCGCGACATGACCCTTGAGGACATGACCACCGCCTCAGAGGTGATCTACGACGTGGTGGATCCTGAAGCCAACATCATCGTGGGCGCCGTGGTGGATGAGGCGCTGGAGGGCGAAATTCACGTCACCGTGATCGCCACTGGCTTTGAAGGCGGCAACCAATACGTGCCCCAACGCACGCTGCGCACCGAGCTCAGCGACACCGCAGCCCAGACCAACCTGGAGATCAACGAAAGCGGCGTCCGCATTCCGGCCTTCCTGCAGAACCGCCAGAACCGCGATCAGGACTGAGTCCTGAGCTCAGATTGTGAAGGGGTGACCCGGAGTCCACGCCTGCCTCGAGCATCCCGTGTGGCTGCTGCCTTCCGGATCTGACCAGGTTTAGGCGTCGGAGCCGCATGGGTCCGAGTCGCCCTGATGTTAGCAATGGCTCACCCCTGGAGATGTCTTGAGCCTCACGCCCCGCCAACTCGGCGAGCAGCTGCGGCAACGCAAGCAACAGCGGCAACCGATTGCCGTGCTGACCGCCTGGGATGCCCTCAGCGCCAGCTGGGCTGAAGCCGCTGGGGTGGATCTCGTGCTGGTGGGCGATTCGCTAGCGATGGTGGCCCTCGGCCATGCCACCACCTTGCCGGTGACGCTCGAGGCGATGGTGCAGCACACCGCAGCGGTGGAGCGGGGCCTGCGGCACACCCCGATCGTCAGCGATCTGCCGTTTTTGAGCTACCAGTGCGGCCCGGATCAGGCCGTGGCTGCCGCTGGCCGCTTTCTCAAGGAAACCGGCTGCGCCGGGGTGAAGTTGGAGGGCGGCGAGCCCGAAACCATCGCCGTGATCGACCGCCTTGTGCGCAGCGGCATCCCCGTG
>CAJWAH010000143.1 GCA_913020095.1 uncultured Synechococcus sp. | reverse complement strand
CCCCCTCGTTGATCCTCAAAGAGGTGTGGGGCTACGAGCCCGATGACGACATCGAAACCATCCGGGTTCACATCCGCCACCTGCGCACCAAGCTCGAGCCCGATCCCCGCAAACCCCGCTTCATCAAAACGGTGTATGGCGCTGGCTATTGCCTGGAGCTTCCCAGTGGAGCCAACCTCGATGACGCCAGCCGCGTGATGAAAGAGTTCCGCGCCGAGCGCCAGGGCAACCTCGAGCAGATCGCTTAAGCGATCAGATCCAGCAACGCCACTTCCCAAGCCAACCGCGGTTGAACGTGGCCAACCAAATGGCGGCGCAGCTTGGTGAGCCTTCGCTGCACGTTGTCTTGGGCTTGCTGGCGCCAAAGGTGCCATTGCCACCACTGCAGTAGCCAGAGCTGCTGCTCGGTGTCGAGCGCTTCACACACCTCACGGGCCAAGGTGAGCGCTTCGATCGGCTGGCTGGGGAGTTGCTGCAGCTGGGCCAACAGCTCAGGCGGCAGTTCGGCCCAACGCTCACGCCACAAAAGCAGGGCGCCAGGGGACCCAGCCGCTAAATCCACCAACGCCGGGGGGTCGTCTTGGGCGCCGCCCACCAGCTGCAGCATCGTGTGAGCCGGCAATGGCTTGAAGGGGATGCGCTGACAACGGCTCAAGATCGTGGCCAACAGGCGCTCGGGGGCTGCGGTGATCAACACCAGCAGGCCCTGGCCAGGCTCCTCCAAGGTTTTCAGCAGCGCATTGGCTGCAGACTCAGCCATCGCCTCAGCCTGCTCAATCACGACCATGGAGCGGCTGGCATCCAGGGGCGGCCGAGCCAAAAAACGGCTGACTTCACGGATCTGCTCCAGGCGAATCTGGGGCAAGGTTTTCTTGCTCAGGCCCCGCTCTTTGGCCTCAGTGGCGGTAATGCGCTCACCTTTTTCCATGTAGGTGGGCTCCACCCAGATCAAATCGGGATGGTTGCCCTGCTGCAGGCGCCGGCGCAGATCCAAATCAGCCTGGGCGCCCCCAGCGCAGAGGCCTTCTAGAAAACGGCGCGCCGTTAAGGAGCGCCCCACGCCATCGGGACCGGCAAACAGATAAGCCGGAGCCAGGCGCTGCTGATTCAACGCAGCGGTGAGCAGCTCCAGGGCTTGCTGCTGCCCCTCGATACCGGCAAACAGCGCTTCACTCACAGGACCGGCTCCAAACCCTCACGCACCAGCTGCTGCACCTGCTGATGCACCTGCTCAGCGGCAGCCGAAGCATCTACGCGCCGCCATGGCGGCCGCTGGCTCAGCTCCGCAAAACCTTGATGCACCCGCGCCAGAAAGGCCAAGCCTTCAGCTTCGATGCGGTCTTGCTGCTGGCCGGAGCGGCGCTGAGCGGCCAGCTCAGGCGATAGCTCAAGCCAGAGGCAAAGATCCGGCTGCAACCCTGCGGTGGCCAACTGCTCGAGCTGGGTGATCAAATCCAGGTCCAAGCCGCGGCCATAGCCCTGATAGGCCGCTGTGGAGCCGCAATACCGGTCGCTGAGCACCCAATCACCAGCGGCCAGGGCTGGCTCCAAGCGGGTTTGAACGTGCTGGGCGCGATCAGCCGCATAGAGCAGCAGCTCAGCGCGGGTGGCCGGGGCCTGCTCCTCGGGCGGATGCAGCAGCAATTGCCTTAAGGCCTGGCCCAAAGCGGTGCCGCCGGGCTCGCGGGTGGTGATCAGCTGGGCGCCAGCAGGCATCAAGCCACTGGCGGGCAACCAATCCGCCAGGGCCTTGAGCTGCGTGGTTTTGCCGCAGCCATCAATGCCCTCCAGCACCAGAAAGCGGCCCCTCATGCCGGAGCGCGCAGCAGCAACGCATTGGCCACCACCGTGATCGAACTCAGCGCCATCAACAGAGCGGCCAAAGGAGGGGTGAGCAAGAGGCCAAAGCCTGGCAGCAGCACCCCAGCGGCCAAGGGCAACACCAAAAGGTTGTAACCGAATGCCCAGCTGAGGTTCTGGCGAATCTTGGCCTGGGCCGAGCGGGCCAAGGCCAGCGCTTGCGGCACCGCCATCAGCCGCTCCCCAAGCACCACCAAATCAGCGCTGTCCTGGGCGATCTGGGTGCCGGTGCCCACCGCAATGCCGAGATCAGCGGCTGCCAGCGCTGGTGCGTCATTGAGGCCATCGCCCACCATCGCCACCGGTCCCGGGGCCTGGTGCAGCCGCTGCAGTTTGTGCTCAGGCCGCAGCCCCCAGGCCAACTGCTCGGGTTGCAACGAAAGCTGCTGGCCGAGCTGCCGCACGGGCCCCTCACGATCACCGCTGAGCACGGCCAAGGCCACACCATCGCTGCGCAGCTGGGCCAGGGCCTCAGCCGCATCGGGGCGCAGGGCATCGCGCACTGCCAAGAGCCCCAACAGCTCCTGGCCATGGGCCAAAGCCAGCACCGTGGCCCCGGCCTGCTCCTGCTGCTGCTGCCATGTGCTGGCCACAGCCGGCACATGAACCCCGTGGTGCTCAAGCCAGGCCAAACGGCCCAAACGGCAGAGCTGCTGCTGCGAATCCAATTGCCCCTCAACGCCATCACCGGCCTGGGTGCTGCTGCTGCTGCAGTTCAGCAAGCTCAAGCCCTGGCCTTCAGCGGCCTGCAAGAGCGCCCACGCCAAGGGGTGGCGGGTGGTTTGCTCCAACGACGCCGCCAGTTGCAACAGGCCCGAAGCATCGAGGCCATCGGCAATCACCAGCTGGTCTTCCAGCAGAGGGCGGCCGCGGGTGAGCGTGCCGGTTTTATCCAGCAGCACCGTGCGCACCGAAGCAGCCACCTCCAGCACATCGCCGCCGCGGAACAGCAGGCCCAAATGGGCGGCGCGGCCGGTGGCCACGCTGATGGCTGTGGGGGTGGCCAGCCCCAACGCGCACGGGCAAGCCACCACCAGCACGGCAATGGCCAACTGCAAGGCCAGGGCAAAGGGGGTTTCCGCGCCGCTGCCCAGGCTGCGGTGATGGCCGGGGCCATGGGCCATGCCACCCAGTACCTGGGGGAAGAGCTCACTGCCCAGCAGCCACCAAAACAAGAACGTGGCCAGGGCCAACGCCATCACGATCCAGGTGAAGCGACCCGCCCAGCGATCCGCCATGGCCTGCACCGGTGCCTTGCGGGCCTGGGCCTGCTCCACCAGGGCAATCACCCGGGCCAACGCCGACTCCGATCCCGGCCGCAGCACCTTGAGATCCAGCGGCGCCTGCAAATTGAGGCTGCCGGCGGCCAATTCATCACCACTGGCCACGCTGCGGGGCAACGGTTCGCCGGTGAGGCTCGATTCATCCAGCGATGAGCTGCCATCGATCACCACCCCATCAACGGGCAAACGATCACCCGGGAGCACCCGCAGGTGATCGCCGGGCCGCAGCCCACCCACGCGGATGCTGCGGGTGGAGCCATCGCCCAGCAGCAACAGGGCGGTTTCAGGCTGCAATTGCGCCAGCTCCTCGAGCGCAGCGCCCGTGCGGCGGCGGGCGCGGGCTTCTAAAAAGCGGCCCAGCAGCACAAAGCCGAGCAGCATCACCGGCTCATTGAAAAAGCACGACCAGCCGACCGACGGCCAGATCAACGCCACCATGCTGGCCAGATAGGCCGTGCCCACGCCCAAACCCACCAGGCTGTCCATGCCAGGAACGCCCTGGGCCAAACCTTTCCAACCGCGCACCAAGATCGGCCGGCCCGGGCCGGCCAAAGCGGCTGTGGCCACCAGGGCATGCAGGCGCATATCGGCGAGCACACCGCCACTGCTGAGGTGGGCCATGTCCGTTGCGAGGTAAAACAGGCTGTGCAGGCGACGGAACAGCACTTGTGGTAGGGGCGCGACTCGAACAAGCTGGTGCACAGTGCGTGGTGTGCTTGCCACGCTCGAGCTGAGCTGCCTCCTCGACACGATCCAACGATACCCTGCGCCGCCGGCGACTAGTGCTGATGCGGGGGCTAGTACGCCCAAGAAAGACGCCTCCGGCGCGAAAAAGGGAGCCACCGGTGATGGCGCCATTCCTGTCGACAGTGGCGCAGTGGCGGCCGGTGTGCTCTTTGATGCATTGCGATATGACCTGGTGTTGCCGCAACGCCCATGAAGCCACGCACAACGCTATCAGTGCTGCTGCACAAAGTCTGTGAGGATGAAGGGCGCGCCAGCAGTCACTGGACACACTGCCACAGTCATCGCTACTTACCGCCGCTGTTGATCAGGGACGGAGTGTAGGAACATGGCGCCGCCCCAGACAGACGGGTCGCTCAGTGCGGGGCAATGGCATTCGTGACACTCTGCAGATACTCGCGAAGGATACATCTTGGCGA
>CAJWAH010000142.1 GCA_913020095.1 uncultured Synechococcus sp. | reverse complement strand
TGCGCCTCAAAGACATCCTGCTCAGACAAACTGAAGCCAGCCCCTTTGGCGAGCTTTAGGAAATCCTCCAAGCTCAGGGGCTGACGCAGCGCATTAGCCAGCTCGGGCTGGGCGCGAGCGTGCTTTAGGAAAGCGTCGAGTTGGTCGAGGGCCATATCCGCTTAAAGATCAGCGGCGGCCGATGGGGAGCAGAGCTTTAAGGGCGCCCACCAAGCTGTTGGAGCCTTTGCCAACGGCATCGTTGGGCTTGGTGCGCACGGTGACGTCGCCGTTGACGCTGGTGCGGCAGCTCAGCCGGAAGGTGGCTGGGCGGTCAGCCAGATAGACCTCTTCAACATCGGAGCGGGGGGAGAGGTTCTCCATCCCTTCCACCACTTCCATCACGCAGGTACCGCACTGGCCGACGCCGCCGCAGTTGTTGAGGTTGTTCAGACCTTGATAAGGATTCACCCCTGCATCGAGAGCTGCCTTGCGCAGATTGGCTCCTTCGATGCAACCGACCTGCTGGCCTTCCTGCTCAAAACGGATGGTGGGCACGGCGGTCGGGGTTTAGGCGCCGACCAACTTAACCGCCTAACGGGTGGGAATTGCGGATTGGGGTCCGAAATGATGTGCTGCCTAACATGAGGCCATGGAGCTTTCCAGTCGTCAGGCGGATTTTGACGCCCTCGCGCGGCAGCAAATCCCTGGCTATTCGAGCCTGGCCAGGTTGTCGGTCTCGCTGTTGGCGGGCTATCCCTCGCTGCAGCCTTCGGGGTCCCAGGTATTGGTGGTGGGATGCGGCACCGGCGCGGAATTGCGTGAAGCCCAGGGCCTGCGCCCGGATTGGGCCCTAACGGGGGTTGACCCGGCAGCCTCGCTGCTCGATGAAGCCAGGCGCCGTTTGGGGACTGCGGCTCAGCAGGTGCGCTGGGTGGACAGCCGCGTCGAAGATCTCCCTGGTGAGGCCAGCTATGGCGCCGCCATCGCTGTGTTGGTGCTGCAAGAGCTGCCTGATGATGGGGCCAAGCTGGCGTTTTTAAGCGCTTTGGCCCGTCTGCTGCAGCCCGGTGCTCCGCTGGTGTTGGTGGATGTGTTGGCGGGCTTTGGTGGCATGGCGAGCGGCACCACTCAGCAGTTTCAGGCTGCCTTGAAGCGATTTCAGGGTGATGCCAATGCCCAAGCGGTGACACCGGAGGCTCCGTTGCATCTCATCGGTGAAGCACGCCGCTCTGCCCTGCTGGCAGCCGCTGGCTTTAGTGATCCTCTGCGCTTTTATCAGGCGCTTCAGGTGGAGGGGGTGGTGGTTCAGAAGCGGCCGTGATGCAGCGTTTGATGTGCTCAAACACCGGTAAGCCTTCACTCCAGCCTTGAATTTCTGTCATGCGGCCATCCAAGCCGCGGTGGGTGCGGAAGAACTCGGCAATGTCTTCGAGCTGTTGGGCTGAAATCTGCCCCAGGTTGCTCATCCGATCGAGATGGGGATCGTTGGCCGGCACGCAAAGGATCTTGGCGTCAAAGCGCCCGTTATCAATCACCTCCAACATCCCGATGGGTCGGGTCAAGATCAGGCAACCCGGGAAGGTGGGCTCTTCCATCACCACCATGGCGTCGAGCGGTGAGCCATCGTCCGCCAGGGTGTTGGGAACAAAGCCGTAATCAAAGGGGTATTGCACCGAGGGATGCAGCACCCGATCGAGCCCCATCAGTCCGGGGGCTGGCAGGTATTCGTATTTATTGCGCCCACCCGCTGGGACTTCAACCACCACGTGGAGCAAGCCGATGCTCGGCTGCGCGGGAATGGCACTCAGGTCCATCGCGGCTCGAAGTCAGGATTGACGGAGAAGGGATCCTGTCCAGCTTGGCGTTGGTGCTGGGTTGATTGGCAACACCGAATCAGCCAACACCACACTCAGGGGCAACAGGAGTGCGGCAAGACCAATGGCTAAGCCTGTGAGTTGATCAACGGGACGAATCCCTCGACTGTGAGGGTCGTCAGAACTGTTACCTGTCTCGGTGCCAGTGTCGCTGGGCGACTGGATCAGGGCAGGAGTCATAAAGGCGAAACGGGAACAACCCGCTCAACGCAAAGTTGAGGCACAGCTGGCAGGAAGCCCGCAGGGGTCGCCCTTATCATGCCACCGCTAGACAAATCTGTCGTCAGGCCGCTGAACGCTTTCTCTCGGAAGCTGACAGGCGAGCGCTGAGATCGGCTGCAGGCTCAACGCCGGAGGAGGCCAGCAGGCCGCGGATCTCACGGAGCTCCTCAAGGATGGTGCTCAGCAGCTGCTGAGTGGCTGAGTAGGGGGAGTTGAGAACTTCAACCGTGACTTCTTTAATGCGAAGCACGTCACGAGCAAAACGAGCCACCTCATTTGGGTGAAACATCAGCGGATCTTTTTGATCGCTTCTGTACTCAGGATTGAGCTTTCTAGGGTTAAACGGAGGGTTGAGATTGCGCGGGTCAGTATTTGTGTAGCGGTATACAGATGCGCGAGAACGGTTCAGCGCGCGCTGAACTTCGTCAATACCGATTAAGCCCTCAGCGCTTTCGCCGGAAGGGGTTACAGGTGCCTCGGATTCAGTTCCGGCATATCCCGCAGGAGGCATAGCAACCATGAGACGGCGATTGGACGAGCTGGAATGGCCAGACCCTAGCAGATGTTTTCCTCTGGGGCATAAATAATTCTCAGCCTGTGGAGGTTGCTGAATCGTCCCCATGAGACTCAATTTACTTTCTTCGTCTTCAATGCCTCGGTGATAGGTTCCGCCACCTGTTCTGCTGCAAGCGATGCGCGTCTCCGCCCTGTTGTTGGTGACGCTGCGCGATGACCCGGCAGAAGCGGAAATTCCCTCCCACAAACTGCTATTGCGTGGCGGCTACATCCGCCGTGTGGCCTCAGGGATTTACGCCTATCTGCCTTTGATGTGGCGCGTGCTGCGCAAGGTCTCGGCGATCGTTCGCCAAGAGATGGATGCCGCCGGTGCCCTGGAGACCTTGCTGCCCCAGTTGCAACCCGCTGAGCTGTGGCAGCGCAGTGGTCGCTGGTCGGGCTACACCGCTGGTGAAGGAATCATGTTTCACCTGCAGGATCGCCAGGACCGGGAGCTGGGGCTTGGCCCCACCCATGAAGAGGTGATTACGGCGCTGGCTGCCGACCTGTTGCGCTCCTATCGCCAGCTGCCCGTCAATCTCTATCAAATACAAACGAAATTCAGAGATGAAATCCGCCCGCGCTTTGGCTTGATGCGTGGACGCGAATTCATCATGAAAGATGCCTATTCCTTCCATGCCAGCGCTGAGGATCTCGGCCGCGGCTACGCCGCCATGGATCAGGCCTACCGGCGCATCTTTTCCCGCTGCGGTCTCCAGGCTGTGGCCGTTCAAGCCGATAGCGGGGCCATTGGTGGTTCTGCCAGCCAGGAGTTCATGGTCACCGCTGAAGCCGGCGAAGACCTCATTCTCAGCAGTGCCGATGGCTCCTATGCAGCCAACCAAGAGCGGGCCGAATCCCTGCCGGCTGAGCCGGTGCCCCTGGAAAGCGCGACAGCCGCTGAGGTGGAGACCCCCGGGCAAACCAGCATTGATGCCTTGGTGGAGGCCCAGGGCTGGCATGGCTCTCAGCTGATCAAGGTGATCCTGTTGGTGGCGCGCTTTGAGCAAGGGCGCCAGCAGGCCCTACTGATTTCCCTGCGCGGCGATCAACAGCTCAATGAGGTGAAGCTGGCCAATTGGCTCAATCAGCAGCACGGCCAGGCCTGGGGGGCTCTCTTAGGCATTGAGCCGTTGGAGGCCAAGCATCTGGCGGCTGAACACGTGCCTGCCTTTGGCTACCTCGGACCTGATCTCAGTGATGCGGTGTTGCAGGGCAGCAAAAAGTTGGAGAGCAGCTTTTTGCGCTTGGGCGATCCAACGGCCCTGGATTTGCCCCTGTTCATTTGCGGAGCCAACCGACCCAATGCCCATCGCATCGCTGCCAGTTGGAGCGAGCCAGGCATGGCCAGCCCCCAGCGCGTCGAGCTGCGCGCCGCTCTGCCTGGGGATCGCTGTTGCCATGACCCCAGCCAGCAGCTGCAGGCGCGCCGCGGCATTGAAGTGGGCCACATCTTTCAGCTGGGGCTCAAGTACTCCGAGGCCCTCGGCGCCACCTTTGCCAACGAGCAGGGGCAAGACGCCCCCCTCTGGATGGGTTGCTACGGCATTGGCGTGTCGCGCTTGGCCCAAGCCGCCGTTGAGCAGCACCATGACTCCGCCGGCATGGTGTGGCCTGTGCCCATCGCACCGTTTGAAGTGGTGATCGTGATCGCCAGCAGCAAAGAAGCGCAGCAGGTGGAGTTAGCCGAAGACCTTTATGGGCAGTTGCAGCAGGCTGG
>CAJWAH010000141.1 GCA_913020095.1 uncultured Synechococcus sp. | reverse complement strand
GGGGCGCTGGCTCCTGGAACACTTGAACGCCATTGGCGATGGCCTCGATGCCAGTCATCGCCGAGCAGCCCGAGCTAAAGGCGCGCAGGATCAGAAACAACCCCAATGGCTCAATGGCGTTTACCAGCGGCGGTGGATCAGGAACAAAGCCATGGCTGAAGGTGAGGTCCTTCAGGCCCGCCACCGTCAGCACCACCACCATCACCACAAAGGCATAGGTGGGAATCGCAAACACCCGCCCGGCTTCTTTGAGCCCGCGCAAATTGGCCCAGCCCACCAAGGCCAGCAGCAACAGCGCAAACGACACCTCGTGCTGCCGCAACTCCGGCAACAGCGAGCTGATGGCTTGGGTCCCCGCCATCAGGCTGACGGCAGCGGTCAGCGTGTAGTCGATCAACAGGGCCGCTGCAGCGATCAAGCCGACATTGCGGCCGAGGTTTTCGCGCACCACCACATAGGAGCCGCCGCCATCGGGATAGGCCGAGATCGCCTGGCGGTAGGAGAGCACCACAATCGCGATCAGGGCGATGATCGCCACGGTGATCGGCACCGAGAGCCCGAGGGCTGCACTGCCTCCCAGCACCAACACGCCCAGGGCGGCTTCCGTTGCGTAGGCCACCGAGGAGAGGGCATCGGAGGCCAGGATCGGCAAGGCCTGGATGTTGGGCAGACGCTGATCAGCAGCGGCATAGCGCGACAGGGGCCGCCCCAACAACCTCTTCCAGAACGTCACCCAACCGCCGCTATCACCCCCTCAGAGTGACCAGAGCAGCGGGCAATGGCAGCTAGGTCAGAGAGCCAGGCTTTCGGGCTGGGTTTCGATGATCTTGGCCAGATCCTTGAGGAAGCCAGCGGCATCAGCGCCGTAGATCACGCGGTGATCGGCCGTGAGGTTCACCTGCATCTGGCGCTTGACGGCGATCGAGCCATCGCTGTTGGCGGCCACCACCGGTCGTGAGGCACCCACGGCCAGGATGGCGCCGGTGCCGGGCGGCAGGATCGCGTCAAAGCGGTCGACGCCAAACATGCCCAGGTTGGAGAGGGTGAAGGTGCCGGTGCTGTATTCCTCAGGCTTGAGCTGCTTGCTGCGGGCCCGGGAGACCAAATCCGCCCAGCTGCGCGAGAGGCTGTAGAGGTCGTTGCGATCAGCGGCGGCCAGCACCGGGGTCACCAAGCCGCCGTCTTCCATGGCCACAGCAACGGCCACATTGATGCCCTCTGGATAGGCGATACCGGCCTCGCTGTAGGCCGCATTCACCCGCGGATGGCCGGCCAGAGCAGAGGCCACAGCCTTGGCCAGCAGCGCGGTCATGGTCACGCCCTTGGGCTTGACCTGTTTGTAGAAAGCGTCGAGCTTGTCGGTGGTGATCGTGTAGCCCACGCGGAAGGTGGGCACCGCCAGGCTGGCCACCATGTTGCGGTTGACAGCCTGCTGAAGGGTGGTGAAGGGCAGGGTTTCACCAGGGGCCACAGGGGCGGCCACAGCGGCTGGCAGCGGAGCCACAGCAGGGGCAGCAGCTTGAGCTGCCGGCAGGGTTCCAGCCGGAACAGCCGCTGGAGCCGTTGGGGTGCGGCCAGCCGCACGCTCGACATCAGCAGCGATCAGGCGGCCATGGGGGCCACTGCCGCGCAGGCCCTCGAGTTGCACGCCCAATTGCTGAGCCAGTTTCTTAGCGCGGGGGCTGGCTACCACGCGTCCGCCATGGCCATTGCTGCTGGCAGGGGCTGGCGGAGCGGCCACGGCAACCGGCGCAGGGGTTGGCGCGGGGGCAGGCTCTGGGGCCGCTGGGGGCGCAGCAGCTGGTGCTGGGGCCGGTGCTGCTGCAGGCGCAGAAGCGGCTGGTGTGGCTGGGCCGTTGGCCTTGAGTTCGGCGAGCTCAGCCTCGGTTTCCACCACCAAACCGATGGTTTCGCCCACGGGCGCTGTGCCGCCAGCGGGCAGCAGCACAGCACCGAGGAAGCCGGCTTCAAAGGACTCCACGTCCATGTCGGCCTTATCGGACTCGACCACCAACACGGATTCACCGCGCTCAACGCGGTCGCCGGGCTGCTTGAGCCACTCAACGATCTTCCCCTCAGTCATCGTTGAGCTGAGGGCTGGCATGAAGATCTCGAATGTCGCCATCAGCCGCTTCCGCACAAGGATCCGGGGATCTTATCTCCCGGCTCAGGCGCCCTCGCTAATGGACTGAACGACGCCGTCTTTGACAACGATCGAGGCCTGCAGCTTCTGCACCAAGTTGTCGCCAACAGCAACGGTGCAGGTGCTTTCGATCTGGCCTTGCTCCACCACCTCATCCATCTGCAGTCCCTGCACGGTGGTCTGCTGATCCAGCAGGTTGCGCTTTTGCTCCTCGAGCTCAGAGCGCTTGGCGGCCACCTGCTGCTGCACCCCAGCCACCTGCTCCTGCACGCGTGGATCAAGCGGATTGGCGCTCTGGCGGCGGATTTCCTCGATCACCTGCTGGCCTTCTTGCTCCAGCTGGGCCAGCTGCTGGTCGGTGGTGGTGATGCCCTGGCTCAGTTCGCGCTCAGCTTCCTGCTTCCAGGTCGGCGTCACAACCGCTTGAACCGTGATGTTGCGTTTGATGGTCAGCGCGTCAGCCATGGGAAGGGAAAGTGGCGCCCAAGACTGTCAGTCGCAGCAGCTGGGGTCAACCGGCGCCATAGATCGCCGCAATTGCTGCGCCGTCGCGACTGCTGATGCGGTCACGCCGCTGTTTGAGCGTCTGGGTCAACAAGCCGTTGTCGATGCTGAAGGCCGCCACCAAGGCCACCCCCGCCAGGCGCTCATCAGCCCGCGCGCCACTGCGCTCAGCCAGGCGGCGATTGAGCCGGCTGGTGAAGGCTTTCAGCAGCGCAGGATCACCCCCCAAGGCCGAGCCATCGGGCCACTGCTCAGCCATTGGCAGAGCCAGCTCAGCGGCCAGGGCCGCTAGAGCTTCAGTGCGCGGCACCACCAGGGCACCCAACTGGCGTTGGTCCTGGCCCACCACCATCACCTGCTCCACCAGCTCGGAGGCCGCCAATTCGTCCTCCAGCGGTCCGGGCTCGATGTTTTCGCCGCTGCTCAGCACGATCGTGTCTTTGGCGCGGCCGGTGAGAAAGAGCGAGCCATCGGCCAGCACATGCCCGAGATCACCGGTGTTGAACCAGGCCTCGGTATCAAGCACCTCCCCGGTGGCCTCAGGCCGATTGAGGTAGCCCTTCATCACTTGGGGGCCGCGGGCCAGCACCAATCCCCGCTCCCCTTGCTGCAGGGTGCGGCGGCTATCGGGATCAACAATTTTCAGCTCGGTTCCAGGCAACGGCCGGCCAGCACTGCCGCGCCTGTTGGCCCAGCGGCGCCGGCAGCTGAGCACCGGGCTGGTTTCGGTCAGGCCGTAGCCCACCAGCAATTCGATGCCGATGGCCTCGAAGAAGGCATCGATGTGTTTGGGCAGGGCCCCGCCGCCACTAATGGCGGTGCCCAAATGCCCGCCCGCCAGTTGTTTGCGCACCGCAGGCCACAACAAGCTGCTGGCCAGGGCGGCTGGCGCCCAACTCAGGGCCGCCACGGCCAAACCAGCCAGACGCTCAGACCAAGGCAGGGGGTGATCAGCCAGATCACGCCACTGCCGCAGCGAGCGGGCATGGGTTTGCGAAGCGGCCAAGGCCGCGCGCAAGAGCTTCTGTTTGCCGGCCGGCATCCCCTCAAGTGCGGCCTGGAAGCCGCCATAGAGGGCTTCCCATAGGCGCGGAACACTGATCAGGTAGTGGGGGCGAACCCGCTGCAGATCGCCCTTGAACTGGCGCAGGTTCGTGTAGCTCTGGCAGCAACCGCGCGACAGCAACAAATAGCCAGCGCTGCGTTCATAGGCATGCCAAATCGGCAACACGCTCAACACCCGCTCGCCCGGCTGGGGAGACACGGCCACACCAAGCGTGCGCACCTGGTGCAACAGGTTGGCCTGACTGAGGGGCACCCCCTTGGGCCGTCCTGTGGTGCCGGAGGTGTAGAGGATCGTGGCCAGGCGGCTCTCGGGTCCTTCAGCCGGCTCAAGCACGGCAGAACGGTGCACACCACATGTCCACACATGACCACATCATGAGCACATCCACCCGGCGGCAGCGACCAGAGAGTGCAGAGAGAGGAGCAAGATACTAACTAATCGCGTTGTCGCTACAAGTACAACCTATATCCAGGCTGCGTGCTAGGCTGCGGCACTCGACGTGCTGGCAGGCGGAAGTGGCGGACTCGACGGTCGAGGTGCATGGGTAGGCTTGAGCCGCTTTTGCGCGTGCACGGCGTGCTTCGCCATGAAGCAGGGGTCGAACCCTTCGCTGAGGCCGCCGCCGAGTGCCGATAGGAGCTCTTCTTGCGATAGGAGGTCTTCCTGCGCTTGCCAGAAGCCTGCGTCCAGA